>DASWGF010000312.1:0-3282 GCA_036393875.1 Candidatus Dormiibacterota bacterium | reverse complement strand
GCCACCGTCGTTGGACACCGTCATCATCTCGAACGGCAGGTGGCCGCCGGACGAGCTGGTGCCGACTCCGAACACGTAGGCGTTGCCGTGGCTGTCGGTGCGAACGGTGCAGCCGTCCATCGGGTTGCGCTGTCCGTTGTTGGCCGCCGGCGAAACCAGGTGCTGCGTCCATGTGGAGCCGCCGTCCGATGAAACGGCGACGAGGAGCGGCGCCGGAGCGGCGTTCGCGCTCTTCTCCTGGCCCCTGAACGACGCCCAGCAGATGTAGACGTTGCCGAAGAACGGGCTCGACGACGCGTTGTCGGCCCACACCTGCTCCTTGTCCGAGAACGTGGTGGACGATTGATGCGAGACGAGCACCGGCGCCATCCAGGCGGACTTGACGCCGGCGGCCGCTGCCGCCGCGTCATCGGTGCGGGAGACCCCGATCGCCTCGAATCCGTTGAATGTGCTCGTGCCTGGGAAGTTCGAGGTCAGGTTCGCGTAGTACAGGCGCGAGCCGTTGGCCCAGCTGAAAGCACCGTTGGTGCCGGGCTTCGGGCCGAAGGCCATGGCCGGGTCGCCGTCCGAAATCAGGCCATTCTCGAAGTACCAGGGGAGGGTGCCGATCGATCCGACAGCGGGTGCGCAGACGGCTGGTCCGAGGCAGTTGCGCGCGGTCCAGCCGGTGTACGTGGGCTGGGTCCACGACTTGCCAGAGTCGCTCGAGTAGTAAAAGCCCGAGACGCCGATGCCCGCTGTGAACGGACACCTGGTGGGATCGCCGGCGTTGCAAGCCTCCTCATCGATCTCGTCGTTCGATCCCGCAACGACGACGTTTGGATGGTTGGCATCGATCGCCATCGCCGGCTCGTTCTGCTTGTTCTGAGAGAACGGGCCCGTCGGGCTGCCGTTCGAGACCAGTACGTCGCCTCCCGCCGCCGAGGCTGGCGCCGCCAGCAGCAATGCCAGGGCGGTGGCGAACAACACGGACACTCTTCGCATGGCGGTACCCCCTAAGTCCCACACCGATGCCGATGAAAATCCGACCGCAAGAGTCTAACTCCGCTGAAGAATTGGTGAAGTATTGAACTCCCCTCCCCCACCGGGCCCGCTCCGCGGGCCGGGTGGACCTCCCCACGCGGTGGGGAGGCCAGGCCCTCAGGCTCGGCCGGGGTTGTCCGCGGCAGCGGTCACCGTGGCGGCGTTGGCCTGCTGGATGTCCAGGTTGGCGAACGTGCAGGTGACGGTAGTGGTGGCGTTGTAGCCGACATCGGGTGAGACCTGGGTCGAGCAGGTGCCGAGAACGCGCTTCGACACCGAATCGGTCAGGGTGAACGTGACCGTGGATTTGGCCACCGCGGCGGTCATCCCCCCCAGGTTCTTGAGGAGGGCTGACACGACGCAGGGCGACAGGCAGCCCGAGGTGTCTACCGACACCACGGTGTAGATGGGAGGCAGCGTGGAAAGGTTGGAGAAATCGATCACGTCTTTCGGCGCCGCAACCCCGAAATCCTTGTCGAAATTGCCGTACTTGAAGTCGCCATCGCCGATCCCGTCGATAACGACCTTCTTGTTCATGTGCACCCGCATCAGGTTGTACGGGGCTTGAGCGGCGATGAAGACGTCCGCTCTGGGCCCAGAAAGCTCCACGGCATCGATTCCATCGACGGTCACGTGGTCGGTTCTCTGCGTCACGGCCGGCCCCAGGAACGTCGCGCGGAACGTGGCGCCGTCAGTCAGGTCCTGTAGCTGAGGCACCTCGCCCGCCGAGCCTTTCCACCATGCGTTGCCGGCTGCCTTGACGAGGTCCTGGGAAAGGGGGTCGGTGCCCATATGGTCGGCAAGGAATTGATGGCCGCGGAAGTAGGCGGCCCCGCCGACGACGACCACCTCGACTTTCAGGTTCGTCCCGCTGACGGTGATGTGTTGAGCGCCCGGCCGGCTCAGCTGCAGGTCGATCGTCCAGGTCGTGTCTGACGCCGGCGCCGGTGCCGGGGAGCCGGTCCGGGCGCCGCTCGCCACGTGGACCGGCAAGCTGACGCCGGCGCCCGTGTACGTGCCTGTCATCTCGAAGCTCGACCCTCTGAGGGATGCCTCAGCGCCACCTTCAAGGGCGCGCGTCGAAGGCGTCCCGAGGCCGAATGGAAGATCGCAGGCCGCCAGCGCGATGAGGACCGCGGCGCCGGCCGCCGCCCGCGCGGCCAGTGAGTAGGAGCGCTGCACGCCGCGAAGGCTGATCAACGTTGTCAGCTGATGTAACGGCGGGAGTATCCTGCCCGTTACCCCCAGCGTGAACGGCTCGTCGCAAGCGTCCTCCTCCCAGCGGTCCAAGCCCAGGACCACGCGGATTTTCGGCCGCGAATACCGGGTCATCCTGCCCAGCCTCCGGGACCCGCGTTTGCATGTGGCCATGGTCCTGCTCACGCTCCAGGCGCTGGGCCAGACCGTCCTGGGTTTCCGCCTTTCGATAGCGCAGATTCTGATCTGTCTCGCCACCGGCGCCGTGATCGAATTCGGTGTCGCCTTCTTCAAGGACAAGCAGCTCCTTTGGCCGGCGAGCGGCTTGCTGACCGGCAACAGCACCGCGTTCATCCTGCGAGTCCCGGGCACTTTGCACGGTCAGTGGTGGAGCCTTCACGGGGCCGAGATCTTCGTCGGCGTGGTCGCGCTCGGGATGGCGACGAAGTACCTGATCCGCTGGCGGGGAAGGCATATCTTCAACCCCTCCAACGTGGCTCTGGTGGCCGCCTTCGTGGTTCTCGGGCCGACGCGAGTCGAGCCCCTGGACCTGTGGTGGATCCCGATGGGTCCCTGGATGATCGTGACGTACGCGATCCTGATCGTCGGCGGCCTGCTGATCGCGTGGGAGCTTCAGCTGATCGGCCTGGAGCTCGGGTTCATGGCCGCGTTCGCCGTCTTCGTCGCCCTCGCGCTCGTCGGGGCGCCCGACCATTGCATGGTCGCGAGCTGGCACGTGACGCCCATGTGCGGCTCCGAGCTCTGGCGGATCCTGGTCACGTCACCCGAGATCCTGATCTTCGCTTTGTTCATGATTCCGGACCCAAGGACCGTGCCCGACGGGCCGGTGGCGAGGTTTGTCTTCGGTGTCGTCGTGGCCCTCCTGGCGGTGCTGCTGCTCGGCCCCACCGCTCTGGAGTACTGGACCAAGACGGCCATCCTCGCGAGCCTGGTCATCGCATGCGCAGGGCGATTCGCACTGGCGCGCTTCGTGGCACCGTTCGAGGCTGCCGAATACCGGCCGCTGTCCGCGCTTGGGGCCCGCAGGCTCTGGCGCGTCCC
>DASWGF010000311.1:0-6284 GCA_036393875.1 Candidatus Dormiibacterota bacterium | reverse complement strand
GCCAGCTTGTCGAGCACGTCCGCCTCCGGCCTGGCGCCTTCATCGCGGAGCTTGTCGTAGAGGACGAACTCACCGACGTCGTCGAGGCTGACGTCCTCTTTTCGGGAGCCCTTGAAGCGGTCCCAGAAGAGGTTGCGCATGATCGCGAAGAGCCACGCCTTCATGTTGGTGCCCGCCTGGTAGCTGTGCTGGTAGCGCAGCGCGCGCAGGTAGGCCTCCTGGACCAGGTCCTGCGCCGAATCGGGGTCGCGCGTCAGCCGGAGCGCACCCCGGTAAAGCGTGTCTAGATGTGTCAATGCCTCTTCCGCGAAGGCAGTTCGAGCGGGACTTTCCGCCATCAGTACTGCCAGTTTAGATACACCTGCCTCGCGAGACCTTGAACCTCGGGGTGGGTGTCGCTATTCCTTATAGCGCCTCTTCACTCGAGGGCCGATTGAGGTGAGCACCTCGTAGGAGATGGTGCCCGACCAGTCCGCGACCTCTTCGGCGGTGATCCGATCGTCGCCGTCGGCCCCGATCAGGGTCACGACGTCGCCCACCTCGACGCCCGGCACGCCGGTGACATCGACGGTGATCGCGTCCATGCTCACCGCGCCGATCAGCGCAGCCGGTCGCCCCCGCACGAGCACATGGCCCCGGTTGGCGCGGGCGCGCATCACCCCATCCGCGTAGCCGATGGCCACGGTGGCGACACGCGCGTGGTTTCGCGCCGTCCACGTGGCGCCGTAGCCCACCGTCTCTCCCGCCGCAAGGGTCTTCACGTGAGTCACGACCGAGCGCAAGGCGAGGGCCGGGCTGGCGCCGGGCCAGTCGCAGCCGTACAGAGCTATCCCGACGCGCACCGCGTCCAGCGCCATCTCGGGAAACCTGTATGCCGCCGCGGAGTTGCATGCATGACGCAGGCCTGGTTCGACGCCTAGGGTGCCCGCCGCCGCCAGGAAGCGATCGAACTGCAGGCGCGTCATGGCCTCGTCCGTGCCGGCCGATGCAAAGTGAGTCCAGGTGCCGGCCAGTCGAAGGCCCGGCGAATCGTTGATGAACTTCGCCAGCGCCGCCGCCTCGTGAGGCGCGGAGCCGAAACGTCCCATGCCGGTATCGATCTTCAGGTGCACTGGAACGACCTCGTCGCTGTCGCCGAGAGCGCGCGCGAAGTCGAGGCTCGACACGCCGATGCTGAAGCCGCCGGCAGCGGCCGCGGGCGCCTGGTCCGGGACGAGGCCGCCCATGACCAGGATGCGTTCCACGTGGGCCAAGCCTGTGAGCTCGCGCGCCTCCTCCAGGGTGGCCACCGCGATCCACGTGGCGCCGCCACCAAGCGCGGCCCGCGCGACCGGCACCGCGCCGTGACCGTATCCGTTCGCCTTCACGACGGCCATCAACCGGGTCCCAGGCGGCACGTGGGCAAGGATGCGGGCTGCATTTGCACGCACCGCGCGCAGGTCGACGTCCGCCCAGCGAAGAGCGCTCAGAGGCCGCCCTGGCGGAGCGCGTGCATCACGGAGGGGAGCTCCGGGAGCAGGTCGCTGGCGAGCAGCCCGGCATCGCCGAGGCGCTGCGAGATGCGACGCCCGGCGGCGGCGTGGAGATAAACGCCGCTGACGGCGGCGGTATACGGATCCGAGCCCTGCGCGATGAGCGCCGCGATCACACCGGACAGGACGTCTCCAGTCCCTCCGGTGGCCAGCGCCGGGACTTCATGAGGATCCTCGCTGAGGCGCCCGTCAGGGTGAGCGACCAGCGTGTGCGCGCCCTTGAGGACGATGATCGCCCCCCACTCCTTGGCCCCCCTGCGCGCGGCGCCGGCCCGGTCCGCCTGGATCGCCTCGGTGGTCTTGCCCAGCAGTCGCGCCATCTCGCCCGGGTGCGGCGTCAGGATGCGATTCTTGCCGAGGCGGGTCTTCTTGCGAGCGGACTCGGCCAGGGCGTTCAGGGCGTCGGCATCCAGTACCAGCGGGCATTCCGCGTGCAGTGCCAGGTCAAGGATCAGGCGCCAGGTCGAGCGGTCGCGGCCGAGCCCCGGCCCGATGACCCCGACCTCGACGGTGGCCAGCTGGCGCAGCACGGAGTCATACGCGGCGTGGCCGACAGCGCCCGGCGCCACCTCCTGCACCGGCGTGGCCATGACCTCGGTGCACTTGGCGGCCAGGATGGGATAGATGGTCTCGGCGACGAGGAGCCTGACCAGGCCGGCGCCCGCGCGGGCCGCGCCGGTGGCGGCGAGATAGGCCGCCCCTGTGAACCCGAGGCTCCCCGCGAGCACCACGACCGTCCCGAAGGTGCCCTTGTGGGCGTCGCGCGGGCGGTGGGGCAGGATCACCGCTTCAGGCGCGGGCAGAAGGATGTCCGCGATGTCCGGCATCTCGAGGTGGGAGGTCGCGACGGCCAACCCGCTGTGGTGGGTGATGCTCACCTCCACGCGCGCGCCGCGGTGGTCGCCGAGGAGCCTCACCCTGGGCGCGCCGTTCGGGCCGGGCAGGACCTCGATACGCCGGCGCGGAAAGCAGATGCCGGTGCCGTCGAAGCACTTGATCACGGCCTCCTTGGCCGCCCAGCGCCCGGCCAGCCGTTCGGAGTTGGTGCCTGTGTAGGCGAGCTCGGCGGGGGTGTAGACCTTGTTCAGGAAGCCGCGGCCGGACCGCTTGACCGCGAGGGCGATCCGGTCCACCGATACGGCATCAACTCCAATTCGTTGCACAGCTTCATTGTGCGGCTAGTCGCCAGCTGGGCCTCCCCTTCCGGCGCTGCGCGCCACCTTCCCCACAAGTGGGGAAGCCACCTTTCAATTAGTTACTCCACCGTGACGCTTTTCGCCAGGTTGCGAGGCTGGTCGACGTTCTCGCCCAGCTCGACGGCGACGTGGTACGCGAACAGCTGCAGCATGACTGTGTTCAGGATCGCGGCCGAGACCTCCTCCACCTCGGGCATCTCGAACACCTCCGTGGCCACACCGTCCAATGACCTGTCGCCGGTGGTGATGAGTGCGAGCACTGGCGCGTTGCGCGCCACGATCTCATGGACGTTGCTGACCATCTTGTCCTTGGTCGCGCTGGCGGTGCAGATCGCGATGACGGGAAACTTGTCGTCGAGCAGCGCGATAGGGCCGTGCTTCAGCTCGCCGCCGGTCGTCGCTTCGGCGTGGATATATGAAATCTCCTTCAGCTTCAGAGCGCCTTCGAGGGCGACCGGGTAGCTCAGGCCGCGGCCGAAGTACATGAAGTTGCGGAAGGCGCTGTACCGCTGCGCAATCTTGGCGATCTCCTTCTCGCGCTCCACCAGCTCGCGGACCTGCTCCGGCAGAGCGCGTAAGGCGGCCACGAGCTCGCGCCGTCGCTCGAGCGACACGCGACCGTTGACGGTCGCCAGGCGAAGGCTGAGCAGGCTGAGGCTCACCATGTGCGCGGCCAGGGTCTTGGTCGAGGCCACGCCGATCTCCGGTCCCGAGTGCAGGTAGATGGCGCCGTCGGCATCGCGAGCTGCGGAGCTGGCGAAAACATTCGTGACGGCCACGGTCAGCGCGCCGCGCTCCTTGGCGCGGTGGAGGCCGACCAGCGTGTCCGCCGTCTCTCCTGATTGCGTGAGCACGACGGCCAGCGTCTTCGGTCCAAAAGTCGGACGGCGGTAGCGGAACTCCGAGGCATCTTCAGCGCGCGCGGGTATACCTGCCCAGTCCTCGATGAGGTACTCGCCGACCATGGCCGCGTGCCGCGACGTGCCCATGCCCAAGAGGACGACTTCCTCGTAACCCCGCAGCTTCTTGTCATCGACCTCGAACTCGCGGAAGGAGACGAGGCCATCGTCGGTGAGCCGCCCGCGCATCGCGTTGGCGACGGCTTCAGGCGTCTCGTGAATCTCCTTGAGCATGAAATGCGCGAATCCGCCCTTCTGCGCCTGGCTCACGTCCCAGTCGACGTGGATGAGCTTCGGATTGACAGTGATCCCATCGAGCGTGGAGACCTCAGCCCCCAGAGGCGTGACCGCCGCCACCTCGCCCTCGCCGAGGACGAGGACGTGCTTGGTGTACGGGATGATCGCGGTGATGTCCGAAGCGATGTAGTACTCGTGGTCGCCCAGGCCGACGACGAGCGGCGCGTTCAGGCGCGCGCCGATCAGGAGCTCGGGGTCCTGGGTGGAGAACATCGCCAGGGCGTAAGCGCCATTGATGCGCTTCAGTGCCGCGCGCACGGCCGCGAGAAAGTCGCCTTTGTAGTTGGCTTCGATGAGGTGCGGCACGACCTCGGTATCGGTCTCCGACGTGAACTCATGGCCTGCCGCTTCGAGCTCGGCCTTGAGCTCGGCGAAGTTCTCGATGATGCCGTTGTGGACGACGAAGATCGTGCCGTGGCAGTCGGTGTGCGGGTGGGCGTTGATGTACGTCGGCTTGCCATGCGTGGCCCAGCGCGTGTGGCCGATCCCGAGGTGGCCGGTCGGCATGTTCGCCTGCAGCTTCTCGATCAGGGTGTCGACCTTGGCTTCTGACTTGGTCAGGCTCGTGTGGGTCGGCTGGCCCGGTTTGGGGAGCTCCAGCACGGCCACGCCGGCCGAGTCGTAGCCCCGGTATTCGAGGCGCTTGAGGCTCTCCATCAAGATCGGGGTGGCCTCGCGGTCGCCCAGGTAGCCGATGATGCCGCACATATCTATTCAGTAACTCCTAGCCCGGCGTTTTTAGACCGTTGCTTGAACGTGTTGGGCACGATCCAGGTTACGCCGCCGGCTAGGGCGAGGGCGCGGTGCAACTGGGGTTCTTCGAGATCGAATACGTCACCCTGGCCGTGGCGGCTGTGCCCGTGACCCCAGTCGGGAGGGGTGGAATCGAGATCCTGAACGTGAAGTCGGAGGTGTGCTGGCTCAGATCGACAGCGGGCAGAGTGATCGTCGTGATGTTGGGCACCGCGTCGGATGGGCCGCTGAGGACGATCGTGCTGGGGTCAATGGCGATGTTCGTGACCCTGTAGCAGGTCGGCGGCGGATTGGAAGGCGGGGCGTCGACAAGCGTCACCTGGCGGCTCGTCGTCCCGGATTTGGCCTCGACATGGATTGTCACCGTGTTGATGTTCAGGCCGACCTTAGGCACGGTGTAGATCGTCAGGTCGATGGGAGTTCCGTTCTGCTCCCAGACGACCGGTACGCTCGGCTCTTCATTCGGCGAGCCCGCGACCGGCACGGGATAGTCCGCGTAGGCCTTCAGATTCTCCTGCCAGCTGGCGGGGCCGTCAAACGTGACGGTGCAGGGCGGAGGCGGACCAGCGCATTGCGCCTCTTGCTTTGTGATCTGCCACCCCTGAGCGGCCCCCCTTGGGAAGCGAACGATCACCGCGAGCTGGACCACGCTGCGCGTGTCGATGTTGATCGAGATGGGGGTGGCCTGGACGGAGAGCCCGTTGATCACCGATTTCCCCACGAGATTCACCTTGACGCTGGAGCCGGTCGAAGCGGCCTTGCTGACGTCGGCAGTCGCCACCGTGTTGCCGAAGTTTGCCGCGCTGACCAGGTCGGCCAATCCACTGACAGTGACCGTCGTCTGCTTCGGAGGATTGATCAGGATCAGGCCTGACGGCACCGTGTAGATGATGCCCACCTTCATGGTTATCGAGGTCGGCGGGTTCTGGGAGAACGCGACAGCGCCCAGCATCAATACGGCCAGCCCAAGCGCGAGCAGCTTCAGCCTCCAATCGTCGGTGATCCAGCTCACTCGTCCCTTTCCTTGTCTCCGTGCTTGACCTTTTCTTTCTCGCCGGTGTGCCCGTTCGTCCTGCCGTTGAGGAAGCCGAGGAGTCCGTTGGCGCGAGCCATGCGCGCCGGTACTTTCACGCTGACGCGGCGCCGCAATCCATCCGCGTCGAGGTTGCGGGTGATCTTGCCCTCCTCGATCACGGAGATGGCCCCTGTCTCCTCAGAGACTACGAGCACCAGCGCGTCGGATGCCAGCGAAAGCCCGAAGGCGGCGCGGTGGCGGGTGCCCAGACGCTCTCGGACGACGCCCTCCTCTGGGAGTGGGAGCAAGCACCCGGCCGCGAGGATCTGGTTCCCGCGCACGATCACGGCGCCGTCGTGCAGGGGCGAGTTGGGATAGAAGATCGACTGCAGAAACTCGGCGGAGATCTCGCCGTTGATGCGGACCCCGGTGGCCACATAGTCTTCGAGACCGACGTCGCGCTCGAAAGCGATGAGCGCTCCGGTGCGCTTGGCGCTCAGGCGCTCCGCGGCCCTGATCGTCTCTGACATGGCCTGGCTGTACTCGGGCGTGCTGAAGGCCGACAGCGGCCGGCCGAGGCGGCCGAGGCGGC
>DASWGF010000310.1:0-2804 GCA_036393875.1 Candidatus Dormiibacterota bacterium | reverse complement strand
CTGCTCGGGTACAGTCTCGACAACCTGTCGCTCATGGCACTGACCATCGCAACCGGGTTTATTGTCGACGACGCTATCGTGGTGGTGGAAGCGATCAGCCGCCGCATGGGGGAGGGCGAGCCGCCGCTCCAGGCGGCCCACGAGGCCGCGCGTCAGATCGGTTTCACGGTGGTGTCGATCAGCGTCTCGCTCATCGCGGCCTTGATTCCCCTCCTATTCATGGGCGGCATAATCGGGCGATTGTTTCGGGAGTTCGCCGTCACTGTGGCGCTTGCCATCGCCGTCTCCGCCGTCGTCTCGCTCACCTTGATCCCCGTCGTGGGAGCGCATCTCGGCCGTGGTGAGCGTGGGACGGAGAAGCCCTTCCTCGGAGATCGTCTGTTCCGAAAACTACTCGCCGCCTATGAAACCGCGCTTCTGGCCGTGCTGCGCCATCGTGGTCTCACGCTCGGGGTGATGGTCGCGACCATCGTCGCGACCGCCGTCCTCTGGATCGAAGTGCCGAAGGGGTTTTTCCCCCAACAGGATACTGGCACCATCGTCGCCATCGCCGAAGCACCCACCACCGTTTCGTTCCAGGCCATGAGCCAGCGCGTGCAGGATCTCATGCGCGTCCTGCTCAAGGATCCTGCGGTGGCCAGGGTGGGCAGCTTCACGGGCCAATCCGGGGGTGCTCCCAACCAAGCGCGCCTCTTCATCGCCTTGAAGCCACTTGCCGAGCGAAAGCTCGACATGGACCAGGTCATCGCTCGCCTACGCCGGGCGACCCGCGAAGTGCAAGGGGTCGCCCTCTACATGGTCCCGGTCCAGGAGCTGCGCGTGGGCGGCCGTATCTCCAAGGCGCAGTATCAGTACACCCTCACCGGATCCGATCTCGGCGAGCTGGAGACGTGGGCCGGACGGCTTGTGGAAAACCTGAAACGGTCCCCAGAGCTCCGTGACGTGACCACCGACCTTGCAAGCGGCGCACTGCAGACCATGCTGGTCATCGATCGCGACGCGGCCGCGCGTCTGCGGGTGGCGCCGCACGACATCGACCAGACCCTGTACGATGCGTTCGGGCAGCGTCTGGTGTCGCCCATCTACGCTTCCACCTACACCTACCACGTCGTTCTGGAGGCCGACCCGGGACTCCAGGAGGATCCCTCTTCGTTGTCCAAAGTGTTTGTTGCCGGGCCGGGCGGACAGCAAGTTCCGTTGGCGAGTGTGACGCGTGTCGAGCACGGCGTTCAGATCAGCGCGGTCGCTCATCAGGGCCAGGCGCCGGCCGTAACGCTGAGCTTCTCGATGCGCCCGGGACTTCCCATCCAGCGCGGGACGGAGATCGTCGGACAGGCCATGCGCGAGCTCGGCGTGCCCAGCAACATACAGGGGAGCTTCCAGGGCAACGCGCGCGCGTTCGCGGACTCGCTTGCAAGCCAGCCCGTGCTGGTCGCGGTGGCGCTCGTCGCGGTCTACATCATCCTCGGGGTTCTCTACGAGAGCACAATCCATCCGATCACGATCCTGTCGACTCTCCCGTCCGCGGGGATTGGAGCGATCCTCGCACTTTGGGCGGCGGGGCGCCCCTTGGATCTGATCGGGGTAGTCGGGGTCATCCTGCTCATCGGCATCGTCAAGAAGAACGCCATCATGATGATCGACTACGCACTCGTCGCCGAGCGCGAGCGCGGCCGCTCGCCTGAGCAGGCGATCTTCGAGGCCTGCCGGCTGCGGTTCCGGCCTATCATGATGACGACCTTCACCGCGATTCTCGGAGCGGTGCCGCTGGCCGTCGGGACCGGCGTCGGGGCGGAGCTGCGCCAGCCGCTCGGCATCTCAATCATCGGCGGGCTCGTGGCGAGTCAGCTCCTGACCCTCTTCACAACCCCGGTCGTGTACTTGGCGCTCGACCGGCTGCGGCCCGGGGCCGCCAAACGGAGCCGCTTCGCATGGGTGACCTCGGACACGCCTGTACCTGCAACCGGAGAGGGTACGGTCCCAGACAAGTGAGATGTGAGATGGCGCTCGCAACCGCCGCGCTATACCCTCGCGGGCGCTGGATGGAGCGCGAAGGCAGGGCGATCCTCGCCACCCCGATCTCTGTGGAGTGGGCCAATTGACTGAGGCGCACCAGAAGAGCGCCAAGATCGCCGTGCTGAAGGTGTCCTACCTTATCGCGGTGACGGTGGTCGTGTTCGCGGTGCCGGCCCTCGCGCTGACGCGTCCGGTTCGGTGGTTCGTGATCCCCACCCTGCTAGGAATCCAGGTGATCACGCTCCTGGTCTGCCGTGTCGGTCTCCGGGACACCTTATGGTCCGCGTCGAGGCTAAAGTGGCTGTTCGTTTTCCTGCTCGGAATGTACGCCCTGCTTCCGTCTGGGTCCCCTTCGGAGAACGACGTGCTGCTGGACTGGCATGTTCCAGGTCTTGGCTGGTCGGTTCGGATCAATGTGAGCGGGCTTGAGCAGGCCAGCCTCATGTGTCTGCAGATCGCGACCGTGCTGCTGGCGTCGGCGGTCGTGCGCCTGACCGGCACGGGCCGTGATCTGGTCGACGGGCTGCACGCCTTCCGCTTGCCACCCCTGTTCGTGCATGCGCTCGACCGCACCCTCGAGCTTCTCGCAGGCACGCGGGGAGGGGGCGGGGGCCGCGGACGCAACCGGGCGCCCCGAGCCGGATTGGTCGCCGTCGCGAAGCAGCTTTTGCGCGGTGACGTCAGTGCCTTTGCCGAGACCATTCGAACGAATATTGCCCGGGCGGAGAGCCAACCGGGGATGGAAGTCGACCCACGGACCGGGAGCCAACTCGCCCATGACGTGGCTG
>DASWGF010000309.1:0-7692 GCA_036393875.1 Candidatus Dormiibacterota bacterium | reverse complement strand
CGCCGCCGACAGGCCGCGCGCGAGGCCGCGGGGAAAGATTCGCTCCGTCGCATCCACCACACCGATGGCCCCGACCGCAGTGCCGGCGTGGTCGAAGATTGGGGCCGCCGCGCTGGACTCGCCCAGCACGGCTTCGTCGCGCTCTGTGGCGATGCCCTGGTCGCGTATGGTGGCGAGCTCTTTGCGAAGATCACCCTCGTCGAGGGTCTGCTTGGTGAGGCGAGCGAGGGGCTCCCCCAGCTGGTCGTCGACCATCTGCGCGGGCGAAAACGCGAGGATCGCTTTCCCCAGCGAGCTGGCGTGCAGCGGCAGCTGCAGGCCGACCTCGAGGACGCCGAACACAGAGTCGGGACGGAATACGTGATGGACGACGACGACGCTCGACCCATGCATGACCCCGACCCTGACCGCCGCGCTCGCTCGCGCCGCGAGCCGGTCGGCATAAGGGATCGAGCGTGCGCGAAGCTCATTGAGGTCGAGGTATGAGTATCCGAGCTGGAGCAGGCCGGGCCCGAGCTGGTACTTGTCGGAGTGCCGGTCTTGTTCTACGAATCCATGCGACTGCAGCGTCTGGAGAAGCCCGTGGACTGTCGGCCGTGCCAGACCGAGCCGGTCCGCCAGCTCGCTGACGCCCAGCCGGCGGGGCCCGCTCGCCAGCGCCTTGAGGATCGCGGTGGCGCGGTCGATCGACTGTATGGACGAGCGCCGGCCTTTCGGATCATTCGGCATTGCTGAATTCCTGTCGGTAGTGTAGACTACGGCGGTCGTCCGTAAACGCGATTGCGAGGCGCGTGCACCCTCGCCGGGGAGTGTCGAATTTGGTCGGGATTGTACTTGTCTCCCACAGCCTGGAGTTGGCTCGCGGCCTTGCCGATCTGGCCTCCCAGGTCGCCGGGGCCGAAGTGAAAGTCGAGCCCGCGGGCGGTGGTCCGGACGGAAAGCTCGGGACGAATGGCGACGCGGTGCGGGAGGCGATCGCGCGGGCCGACAGCGGCCAGGGCGTGGTCGTGCTCGCCGACCTCGGCAGCTCGATCCTCACCGTCCGCCACTTGCTCCAGGGCAAGGCCAACGGCCACGTCCGATTGGTGGACGCTCCCTTCGTCGAGGGCGCGGTGGCCGCGGCCGTCATGTCGTCGGCCGGCCAGTCACTCGAGGACGTGGCCAAAGCCGCGGAGGAAGCGCGCGGTGCCAGCAAGTTCTGAATCCACAGTCGCGCTGCCTAGGGGAGTCGCACTCCATGCTCGGCCGGCAGCGACCTTCGTGAAGACGGCGCTGCGATTTCGCTCTCGGCTGACCATCGGTTCGGATGGGAAGGTCGCCGACGCCAAGAGCATCCTCGCCGTGCTTGCTCTTGGAGCTGTCGGAGGCACCGTTCTGCGCCTGAGCGCCGAGGGCGAGGACGCGAGCGACGCGCTGGCAGCCCTATCCAGCTGCGTCAGCGGGCTGACTGAGTAAGCGCCTCTCCGAAATCTCTCGGCACGCCGCGTAGTCAAGGCCGCGGACCCACGAGCGGACCTCGCCGACGCGAGCGGCCGCCACGCTGAGCTCGTCCACTCCGAGCCCGACGAGAATGGGCATTGCGATCGCGTCGGAGGCGGCCTCCCCGCAGACGTCGATCGGTATCCCGGCCACGCGGCCCGCGCGCACGGTCGCATAGATGAGCCGCAAGACCCTGATGTCGGTCACCGGCGCCGACTTGGAATGCTCGCGGTCGAGCCCGAGGACGAGCTGGGTGAGGTCGTTGGTGCCGATGCTCAGGAAGTCGCACTCCCTCGCAATCTCGCCAGCCCGATGCGCGGCCTCTGGGGTTTCGATCATCGCGCCGACTTGTGGTGAAGGCCGGCCATTCAAGACTGTCGTCAGGGCCAGCCGCACCGCCCGAATCTGCTCCGGATTCGTGACCATCGGGACCAGAATCCGGAGCCTCGTCTTGTCGCCGGCCTCCACGATCGCGGCGAGCTGCGCCCGCAGTGCATCGGGCCTTTCGAGCAGCAGCTCGATCCCTCGGCCTGTCGCGCCGCGAAGAAAGGGCGGAGTCTTGTCGCCGCCGAAGTCGAGGAGTCGCACTGTCGCGGTCTTTCCGCCGAGGCGGTCCAGGATTGGCTTCAAGAACGCGAACTGCATTCCGGTCGAGGGCCAAGCTGATGCGTCGAGGTAGGCCAGCTCGGTTCGTAGCAGCCCAATCCCTTCGGCGCCCAGCTCGCTGCCCTCAATCGCCTCAGCCATGCTCGCTGCGTTGGCGAGGACAACGATGAGGCGCCCATCTTTGGTTACTGCGGGATTGAGCCTCTGCGCCCTCGCTTCTTCCCGCGCGTTGTGCCGCCGATCTGCGTTTGCATTCGCGGCCGCCACGCGAGCTGCATTCGGATGTCGAACCAGCAAGCCGCCATCGCCATCGACGACAACCTCTTCGCCATCGTCTACCTCGAGCACATCGCTACCAAGCCCGACCACCATCGGGATGCCCAAGGAGCGGGCAACTATTGCCGCGTGGGCAGTCACGCCTCCGCCCGCGAGCGCAACTCCATTCGCGCCCAGCCCCAGGTCGGCGACATCCGCAGGGCCGAGGGTTCGGGCTACAAGAACGCCGCCTGCCGCCGCAGGCGTGAGCCCCATTGCATGAGCTGCTGCGCGACGGCCGAGGCTGCGCACGTCGTCCGCACGCTCGGCCAGTAGTGGGTCCGCCAGCTGCGCCAGCTCGTCGGCGCTTTGGTCGGCGGCTGCTCGCAAAGCGTGCCCGGCCGGACGCCCGGACCCGATCACGAGCGCCTCAACCCTTGCCGTCAACTGGGGATCGTTGGCGATCAGAATCCCGGTCTCGATGATGTCGGCGTCGTTGTCCAGGCCCATCTTCCGCAAGGTGGAGGTCATTGTCTCCAGCTCTGCCGCGGTGGTTTTCAATGCGAGCAGCGCACGCTCGAGCTCGTGGGGGCGCTGCTCCGGCAGTACGGCGGTCTGATCCTCGGTGCCGTCGCGGTCCAGCACGACCGCCCTCCCGCTCCTCACTCCGGGCGCGGCGCTGACCCCGCGCAGCGCGAGTTCCATCAGGGCTGGGAGGTGACCGCCCGCTGAAGCGCTCGCAGGATGAGGGCAGTCGACGTGGCGCCCGGATCCTGGTGTCCCACGGATCGCTCGCCGAGATATGAAGCCCGTCCCTTTCTGGCCTGGAGAGGAATGGTCGCGCGCATGCCCGACTCGGCGGCCTCGGCCGCGGCGTCCATTGCTTGTGCTACCGGCATGCCGTCCGCGATTCTGGCTTTCAGTGTTTCCACGGCCGGCTCGAGTGCATCGACCATCGTCTTGTCGCCGAGCGAGGCTGTGCCGAGGTCTTTGACCGAAGCGAGCGCCGCAGCCAGGACCTCGGCAAGCTGGGCGCCATCGAATGTGGTCTGGTCGCCAAGCACGCGTCCGCCGCTGCGGAGCGCGGAGCCCCAGAGTGGGCCGCTCGCACCGCCGACGGTCGAGACCAGCGTGCGGCCGGCGATGATCAGGAGGCGCCCGGGCGCCGATCCATTGTCGGCACCGAGGGCCTGGACGACGGCCTCAAAGCCCCTCGTCATGTTGATGCCGTGGTCGCCGTCGCCGATGGCGGAGTCGAGCTGGACCAGGTGGTCCCGCTCGACGCGCACCGACGCATCGATCTCACGCATCCAGGAGCTGATCGTGGCCGCGTCCATGGTCCTTACGGTTATCAAAGGTTAGTGTCAGATCCTCCAGCGCAGTGCGGCCGTGTGCACTGGCGCGTCCCACAGCTTGATGAGCTCCTCGTCCAGCTCGAGCACGGTCAGCGAGGCGCCCGCCATCTCGAGGGAGGTGATGTAGCTGCCGACCAGGTTCCGGACCGGCTCCACGCCCGCTTTCCGAAGCTTCTTGTCGACCTCGCTGTAGACGAGGTAGAGCTCGAGCAGCGGGGTGCCGCCCATTCCGTTGACGAATGCCAGCACCTTCGCGCCGTGCTTGGCCTTGAGGTCGGACATGACTGCCTCGACCATCACGTCGACCACTTCGCTTGCGCGTCCGAGCGGAGCGCGCCGGCGGCCTGGTTCGCCGTGGATGCCTATGCCCAGCTCGATCTGGCCTTCCGGCAGGTCGAAGATCGCCTTGGCCGAAGCCGGGGGGATGCACGACGAAAGAGCGACACCAAACGACCGCGAGCGCGCATTGACGCGCTTGATGAGGTCCGTCACCTTGGCAAGGTCGGCTCCGCCTTCTGCTGCGGCGCCGCCGATCTTCTCGGCCAGGACGGTCGCACCGACCCCGCGACGGCCCGCCGTATACAGCGAATCCTGGACGGCAACGTCGTCATCGATCACGACCGAGGTGACCTTGATGCCCTCGTCGGCGGCGTCTTCCGCGGCCAGCTTGAAGTTGAGAACGTCACCGGTGTAGTTCTTGACGATGTGAACGACACCGGCGCCCCCGTCCACGGCTTTGGTGGCCGCCAGCATCTGTCCGGGTACAGGCGAGGTGAACACCTCACCTGGAGCCGCCGCGTCGAGCATGCCGAGGCCCACGAAGCCTCCGTGCAGCGGTTCGTGTCCGGAGCCACCGCCGGAGAGCAGCGCCACCTTGCCCTTCCTCGGCGCGTCCTTGCGCACGATGATCTGGTTCGCCACGTCGTATCGGAGCAGGTCGGCGTGGGCCGCGGCCAGGCCGGCCAGCGACTCCTTCACGACCGCCGCCGGGTCGTTGAGGAACTTTCGCATCAGGTTGGTTTCGACTGCCATTCTGCTTTTCTCCTGTCGGTAAACGATCTAGTGGGCAGCGGCGCGCGCGCCGCTGTCTTCGTGGGTGACCGCCGCCACGATCGGGCGCTCGACCAGCCGCGGGTTGGCAAGAAAGTCGTAGAGGAAGGCCGCCGCGGCCGCGCCGACGAAGCCTGAGACCAGGTAGACGGGAACGTACTGGGTCCAGAAAGTGGCGCCGCCCGCGATCGCCTGCACCAGCTCGGGGCCGAAGGCACGCGCAGGGTTGAGCGATGCGCCCGTCACGGGTCCGAAGATGAGGATGATCCCGACCACCGCTCCACCGATCACGATGCCGGCGAGCTGCGAGGGAGACTTCGAGTCGACGATGCCGAGGATTGCGAAGATGAGCAGTCCGGTGCCGAGGGCCTCGGCCAGCATGGCCTGGATGTAGTAGCCCGTCGAAGCGTCGGCCGCAAAGTGCGTCTGGCCCATCCCGAACGCCACGGCGTTGTTTGCGAAGACTCCCCAGATGGCAAACGCGCCGAGCACGGCGCCGGCGTACTGGGCGACCCAGTAAACGGGGACTTCCTTCCACGGGAAGCGCTTGGTCACCGCCAGCGCGAATGTCACGGCGGGGTTGATGTGGCAGCCCGACACCTTGCCGATTGCGTACACGAGAGCCGTGATGATGAACCCGAAGGCGAAGCTGATGCCGAGCAGGTCGGCCTCGGTCACCGCGGGCACCGCCTTGCCGGCCAGCGTGAGCGTGGCAACGACGGAACCCGGACCGACCAGGACCAAGGCCGCCGTGCCGAAGAACTCGGCGATTGCGCGTTGTGGCATCGAATGCATGTCTCTCCGACCCCCTGTATCTGACTAGTGTTCGACAATGCCGAACTGATTTCACAAACCGTAGTCCGGTTCGAACAGTTTGTCAACAGGTAATTTGGACGTTGCAGCCGAGTTCACCAGCCTGGCCGGCCTGCCCGGGGCGCCGCCTGTCGGGGGCACACTAAGCCTGCGATCGGGATTTGGCATTCGCAGCCAGGACTCCAGTTCGGCAAATGGCCTACTCTTCTGCTTCCATGCGCAAGCAGATCGCGATCATCGGCATCATCGAGATTAGCCGGGGAGGTTCCCCGACTTAGCGCACATCGCTGATGTCGTGGGACCTCCCGGCCAGAGAAGGCCTGGAGGTTTTTTTATGCCCATCAAGACAACCAACCACCATGGAACCGGCGCCGCACGACGGATCGTGATCTATGACACGACCTTGCGCGACGGCGCCCAGGGACCGGCCGTCTCCTTCTCTTCCTCGGACAAGCTGCGCATCGCGCGCACTCTCGACGGCCTCGGGTTCGATTATGTCGAGGGCGGCTTTCCTGGCTCGAACCCGAAGGATGAGGAGCTTTTCGCCGAGCTGGCGTCGCATCCCCTCAAGCGGGCACGCCTGGCCGCGTTCGGCGCCACGCGCCGCGCCGGCGGCACATGCGCGGACGATGCCAACCTCCAGGCGCTCGCGCGCAGCCAGGCGCCGACCTGGACCCTGGTGGGAAAGAGCGACACGTGGCAGGTGAGCACTGTGCTGCAAACGACGCCGAACGAGAACCTGGCCATGGTGAGGGAGTCTGTCGCGCACGGGGTGTCCCTCGGCCGCGAAGTCATCTTCGATGCCGAGCATTTCTTCGACGGCTTCGCGCGCGATTCCGAGTATGCAGTCGAGGTCTGCCTGGAAGCCGCGCGCGCGGGCGCGACCTGGGTGGTCCTGTGCGACACCAACGGCGGGAGCCTGCCGGCTGAGATCCGCGAGGGCGTGGAAGCCGTACGGAACTCGCTCGAGGAGCTCAAAGGTTCGGCCCGAGTCGGCATCCACTGCCACAACGACTGCGAGCTGGCCGTGGCCAACACGCTCGAAGGGGTCGCCGCCGGCGCGGACATGGTGCAGGGCACGATCAACGGTTATGGCGAGCGGTGCGGGAACGCCAACCTGGTGTCGGTGGTCGCCAACCTCGTCCTGAAGCTCGGCATGGAGGCACTGCCGGCGGGGACCCTGGCGCGAGCAACAGACCTATCGCGGACGGTCGCCGAGATTGCGAACGTCGCGCTCCCGCTGCAGCAGCCGTTCGTCGGATACGGCGAGCGCTGCGGAAACGCGAACCTCGTGTCTGTAGTGGCGAACCTCGTCCTGAAGCTCGGGCTGGAAGCGCTGCCATCGGAGGCCCTGGCGCACTCCACCGACTTATCGCGCACAGTCGCCGAGATCGCCAATCTCGCGTTGCCGCTGCAGCAACCCTATGTCGGCTACGGCGCGTTCGCGCACAAGGGCGGCCAGCACGTGGCCGCGGTGCTGAAGCACAGCGATTCGTACCAGCACATCGACCCGAGCCTGGTCGGCAACGAGCCGCACGTGCTGGTCTCTGAGCTGTCCGGCCGCGGCAACATTCTCGCCAAGGCACGCGAGTTCGGGCTGGAGCTCGACCGCGACGATCCGCACACGCAATGGCTTGTGCAGCACCTCAAGGAGCTCGAGCATCGCGGCTATTCGTACGAGGCCGCGGACGCGTCATTCGAGATGCTGCTGCGCCGCCTCGAGCCAGGCTATGAAGCGCCGTGGAAGGTGGCGGACTTCACGACCCTCGTGCGCCAGGATGGAGGCACTGTGCACGCCGAGGCGACCGTCAAAGTGGAGGTCGGCGGCAGCGTCTACCACACCGCCGCTTCGGGCAACGGTCCCGTGAATGCACTCGACGCCGCACTGCGCAAGGCACTCGGTCCAAGGTTTCCTGGACTGCGCGGCGTGAGCCTGCACGATTACAAGGTGCGCATCCTCGATGGTGGCGCCGGCACCGCAGCGACGACACGTGTGCTGATCGAGTCGGGCAAGGGACTGAAGCGGTGGACGACGGTCGGCTGCTCGAGCAACATCATCGAAGCGTCGCTGGCCGCCCTGCTCGACTCTTTCGAATACGCACATCAGTCACGCTCGTCGAACAGGACTTGACGT
>DASWGF010000308.1:0-14003 GCA_036393875.1 Candidatus Dormiibacterota bacterium | reverse complement strand
CTGGCCGATGCCCTGGTCGAGCTGGCGGAGGGTTCCATGCAGAGGCCGCAGATCCAGGTCACGAGCTCGGTCGAGACCCTGCTCGGCCTGCCCGGCGCGCCGGCGGCCGAGATGGACTTCGCGCTCCCGATCTCAGCCAAGACGGTCGAGCGATTCGCATGTGACAGCGGCGTGACCCGCGTCCTGCTGGGGTCGGAATCAACCGTGATCGACGTCGGGCGCTCGAAACGAACCGTGTCGGGCCCTGCGCGCAGGGCGCTCGAAGCCCGCGACGGCCACTGCCGCTGGCCGGGTTGCGACCGACCGGCGAAATGGAGCGCCGCGCACCACGTGGTGCATTGGATCCATGGCGGATCGACCGACCTCTCCAACCTTATCCTGCTCTGCCACCGGCATCATTGGATGGTTCACGAAGGCAAGTGGCAGATCGTTCAAAGCGATGACGGCCGGATGCTGACCATTCCGCCCACCACGACGTTCGGGCACATGGCGCGGGGGCCGGATTAGTCGACGCTGCCCTTCAGTACATCAAGATTAATGGCGCGCAGGCCATGACGCCGAGGACGCAGGCAGAAATGTATGAGACGGCCGAGGCGAACTACCTGGCCGCCGTCAGGCTTCACTCACCCGATGTAAACCTAGGGGAGCTCGCGCACGCAGTCGCAACAGCTGCCGATAGCTGGCAGGCATCGGCGTATAGAGAATTCTTCGATGCTCGGGACCGATTCGGCGAGACAGACCGAGCCGTAATCCAACTTGAAATTGAAGCCGAGGTCGCGGAGGCGTTGCATGGGTTATGGACGGACCTCGCTACGGCTCATCTGCCCGAGTAGGCGACCGAGCGCTCAAATGAGCCATCGACAAGCGCAAACCAATGTGGCGGTCCTACGTAACCGACTGCTCGGCCAGGTACCTGTTTCGCTCATCGATCAGGGACCGCATGTATGAAGCCAGGACCAATCGCTCCGCGATTCGCCCCAGCCGGCCAGCCGGCGCTTCGAACTCCACGATGTCCGTCATCCGGCTTCCACCGCCGATCTCCTCGAATACATGCTCGTGGTGGAATCGGTGGAACGGCCCCGCGACTTGCTCGTCTATGAACCGGCGCGGTCTGTCAAACGCGGTTATGCGGATCGTAAGCCGCCACGGGATCCCGAAATGCCATGCACGCCAGGTGATCTCGTCGCCCAGGCGGAGCGAGTCGGATGCAAGACCGCCGATCGCATGCTCGTGTGAGCGGGCCATCGAGGCAAGATGCGCGGCCACCGAGAGCGACAAATCGAAGGCCTCGGCGGGCGGCATCGCAAGCTTCGTTACGCGCTCAAACCGAACAGCCACGACGCTACTGCCTGACGACCGCGGCGGCTCCCTTCCTCAGCACGAACTTCTGGATCTTGCCCGTCGCCGTCTTCGGCAGCTCGGACACAAACGTCACGCCGTGCGGAGCCTTGAAGTGGGCCAGCCTGTCGCGTGTGAAGGCGATCAGCTCGGCTTCGGTCGCAGAGGCGCCAGGCTTCAGCACCACATATGCGAAAGGCGCCTCTCCCCACTTCTCGTGTGGCAGCCCGACGATTGCCGCCTCCTGCACGGCGGGGTGGCGTAAGAGGACCCCTTCGACTTCCAGGCTCGAGATGTTCTCGCCCCCGCTGATGATCACATCTTTGATCCGATCTCGAATCTCGACGTAGCCATCTGGATGGAGGACGGCTGCGTCGCCTGTGTGGAACCAGCCGTCGCCCATGACCTTTTTGGTCGCTTCAGGGTCGTTGTAGTAGCCCTGCATGATGACGTTGCCACGCGCGACGATCTCTCCAAGAGTTGTGCCGTCCGACGGCACGTCTCTCCCGTCGGTGTCCACGACACGCAGCTCGCCAGAGGTGATCAGCTCCACCCCCGTCCGCGCCTTGATAACCGCTCGGTCGACCGGCGCCAGGCGCCGATGCTCCGGCCGCGGTTCGCAGATCGTGATGAAGGGCGCGGTCTCGGTCAATCCGTAGACCTGAGTCACGTCCCAACCCAGATCTCCTTCCAGGCGCTCGATCGTCGCTGCGGCGGGTGCTGCTCCCGCCGTGATTACATGCATGCCTTTCTGAACATCGCCCCGTACGTCGGCGGGAGTGTTGGCAAGCGCAATCAGCACGGTCGGCGCGGCGCAAAGCCAGCCGACGTTCTCCCTGCGGATCAGCTCGAACACTCGCGCCGGCTCAACCTTCGGCAGGCAGATGTGCGTGCCTCCGACAGCCGTGATGATCCATACAAACGTCCAGCCGTTGGCGTGGAACATGGGCAGCGTCCACAGGTAGCGGTCGCCGACCGTGATATGGAAATGGACGAGGGTGCCGACGACGTTCGCCCATGCATTCCGGTGGGTGATCATCACGCCCTTGGGGTTTGCCGTTGTCCCGCTCGTGTAGTTGATGGTCAGGAGGTCGCTCTCGGCGATGTCAGGCCGGTTGAACTCCGGGCTCGCGGCGGCGAGGGCGGTCTCGTATTCGATCCACCCCTTGCGGCGGCTCGCGCTTCCGAGTGCAACGAATTGCTCCACTCCGGTGAGGTGGTGTCGAACGCTGTCCACGGCCTCCATGTGATCCGGGTGAACACAGAGGACCGTCGCGCCTGAGTGCGTGATGATGTAGACGAAGTTGTCAGGCGTCAGCCGGTAGTTGATCGGCACCAGGACCGCGCCGATCTGTGGCACCGCGTAGAACGACTCGAGCATCTCGTGGGTGTTGGGCGCGATATAGGCAACCCGGTCGCCCTTCTTCACGCCCATACCCTGGAGCGCCGCCGACCAGCGGTCGCACCGGCTGAAGAACTGCTCGTACGTCATCCGAAGATCGCCGTCGATGACGGCCTCGCGCTCTCCATACAGCTTCCGCGCCCGGCGGCCGAACTCGAGAGGGGTCAGCGGGGTTTCCATGACCGCTGATTATGAGTTGAGCATCAGCGCGAAGTCGGCGTTCCTGATGCCGCCGACGAAGGCCCGGTGAGCCTGGGGCTCCAGTTCGACCGCCCGCTCGTAGACGAACGCGTAGACGTTGTCGAGGGTCCAGTCACCGTAGCCCTGGATGCGCAGACCGTAGCGCAACCCCTGGTCCTTGTTGCCTCGCTCGAGGAGGTCCGTGGCTCGCGTGTAGATGGCCTTCAGGATCTCGAGCTGCATCGAGAGCTCGGCGATCGTTGTCGGGTCGCCCTCGGCCTCGACCAGCTGGTCGATCTGAGCCTCGAGGTCGGCGATCTCCTTCTGATAGTCGTTCACGTCACGACCCCCTGACTGAGTTTAGGGCTGCGCCGCTTCTAATGAATCAGATAGTTGGATGCCACCGAGGCCGCGATGAGGATCGCGATGATGTTGACGACCTTGATCATCGGGTTGATGGCGGGGCCGGCGGTGTCCTTGTTGGGGTCACCGACGGTGTCGCCCGTGATCGCGGCCTTGTGCGCCTCGGAGCCTTTGCCGCCGAGGTGGCCCTCTTCGATGTACTTCTTGGCGTTGTCCCAGGCGGCGCCGCCGCTGGTCATCGCGATGGCCAGGAACAGCCCGGTGACGATGGCGCCGACGAGCATTCCACCGAGCGCCTTGGGGCCGAGGATGAAACCGACCGCGAGCGGCGCGACCACCGGGATGATCCCAGGCACGATCATCTCGCGCTGCGCGGCCGCGGTCACGATCCGCACCGCGGTTCCGTATTCCGGCTTCGCCGTGCCTTCGAGGATGCCCTTGATCTCGCGGAACTGCCGGCGTACCTCTTCGACCACGAGGCCGCCCGCCCTTCCGACCGCAAGCATCGCCAGCGAGCCGAACAGGAAGGGCAAGATGCCGCCGAAGAACAGGCCGACGATGACGAGCGGGTCGGACAGCTGGAACGTCGTCGCATGCCCCGCTTTCGAGAGCTCTTGGGTGTAGGAGGAGAAAAGCACCAGGGCAGCGAGGCCCGCAGACCCGATCGCATAACCCTTCGTCACTGCTTTCGTCGTGTTGCCGACCGCGTCCAGCGGATCCGTCACACCGCGAACCTCGTCGGGCAGGTGCGCCATCTCGGCGATGCCGCCCGCGTTGTCGGTGATCGGGCCGTACGAGTCGATGGCGACGATGATCCCGGTCATCGAAAGCATCGCGACCGCGGCGATCGCGATGCCGTAGAGGCCCGCGAGGTTGTAGCTGATGAGGATGCCGACTCCGATAACGGTCACGGGCAGCGCGGTCGACATCATTCCGATCGCCTGGCCCGCGATGATGTTGGTCGCATGGCCGGTGACCGAGGCCTTGGCGATGAGGTGCACGGGCCAGTAAGCGGTCTCGGTGAAGTATTCAGTGATGGCCACTATCAGGACCGTGATCACCACCCCGACCAGGCCTGCGTAGAACAGGTGATTGGGATCGCCGACCCCACCCCCGGGCTTGAGGTAGCCGTTGCCGGTCATGTACTGCGTGACGAAATAGAAACCGACGATGGCGACCGCCACTGCCACGAGCAGGCCCGCGTAAAGCGCGCCCATGATCCAGCGAGGGTTGAAGACCCGTACGAAGAAGGTGCCCGCGATCGACCCCACCACACTCACCGCTCCCAGCAGCAATGGATAGATCACCCATCCGATCTGGTCCTTGAAGAGCAGGGAGGCCAGAAGCATGGCCGCGATCATCGTGACCGCGTAGGTCTCGAAGAGGTCGGCGGCCATGCCCGCGCAGTCGCCCACGTTGTCGCCGACGTTGTCGGCGATGACCGCCGGGTTGCGGGGGTCGTCTTCCGGGATGCCTGCCTCGACCTTGCCGACCAGGTCGGCGCCGACGTCGGCCGCCTTGGTGTAGATGCCGCCACCGAGCCGAGCGAAGACAGACACGAGGCTCGCCCCGAAGGCCAGCCCGACCAGCGCGTCGGGGCTCTTGAAAACGTAGTAAGCGGCGGAGACACCGAGCAGGCCGAGACCCACCACCATGAAGCCGGTCACGGCTCCGCCACGGAATGCAACCTGGAGAGCCTTGTTCAGCCCACCCCGCGCCGCCTCGGCCGTACGCACGTTTGCGCGCACCGCGATGTTCATGCCTACGTACCCGGCTGCGGCGGAGAGCACAGCCCCCACGACGTAGAGCGCCGCGGTAGTCCAGTTGATCGCCACGCCGATGACGAGGGCGATGAGCACCCCGATGATCGCAATCACCGTGTACTGGCGGTTCAGATAGGCGGAGGCGCCTTCCTGGATGGCGGCCGCGATCTCCCGCATGCGGGCGTTGCCCGCCGGCATCCGAAGGACGAGAAGGATGAGGACGACCGCAAACAGCACCGCGGCCACGCCCCCGACCACACCGAACAGAACTAAGTTGGGATCCACCTGCCTCTCCACAAACCTCTCGACCGACACGACGCTCGAACGAACGGCGCGGAGCGAAAGGGTATCCCAACCATCAACTGAACACGCGACGGCGCCACCAGACCATCACGCCGCCAAACACCATCAGGCCCGGCATGAGGACGCCGGTGATGAAGATCAGGGTGCTCTGGTCCTGCTGGGTGAGCGCCAGCGGAAGCGCCCGGGCGGCTTTGGGTGGAATGGCGATCAGCGAGTCCTGCTCCGCCAGCCACTGGAGCGAGGCCAGGGCCAGCTCGAGATTGGAGTCGCTGCTGTTGGGGGGAAGGGTGCGGTTCTCCGCGAAATCCGCCGTACCCACCATCACGATCCGAGTTCGCGTCGCGCCGGCCGTCTTCTCCAGCGACTCCATGATGTTGAAGGGTCCGGAGACATCGCCCGCCTTGCGGCTCAGGTCTTGCACCGGGCGCGCCTGCGCGATCGCGTAGGAGGTGGTCGACGTGGTCGCGAGGGGAATCGCCGTGACCCCCGCTTCGGGGGTGCCGGTGATGGCAGTAGCGTGAGGAAAGAAAGACACGCGGCCCTGGATGTCGCTCGTGATCGGCGACCGCCCGTAGCCGGTTACCGCCGGGGTCGTGGGGTCGGCGCTCGAGCGGCGCGCGGGGTCCGTCTCCAGGACCAACGCGCCCGAGAAGGCCAGACCGTATGGCTTGAGCGCCGCGTTGAGCGACTGTGTGCTCGCGGCATCCGTCGCCCACGGTTCAGCCGCGACCAGAAGCTTGCCGCCCGCTGCCAGGTAGTCGCCGACCGCCTTCACGCTCGGCGCCGGCAGAGCGGTGGTGGGATCGACGATCGCGAGCTCGTCGCAGTCGCTCGGGATCGTCGTCGCCTGCGAGATGAGCAGGTCCCGCGTCGAGAAATTGTTCTTGGCGAGGATGTCTGCAACGCCCGAGTATCCCGAAACCTGGTTCGCGTCCTTGAGGCCGCGCTCGCCGTCTCCGATCGCCCAGCACACGAGGGGCACTCGATCCGATTCCAGCCGAAGAAGAGCGGCCGTGAAGTCGACCTCTCGCTGCAGGGTCTGGGTCAGCAGCGCCGTCTTGCCCCTGTAGTCGAGCACGACCGTGTTTGGTTCCTTGATGGCATATTTCTTGACATCGGTGGTATCGCCATCGACATCTTCGCGGCGGTATTTCACATGCGAGCTTTGGGCCGCATAGAGGGTGATGAGAGCCTCCGCCTCCAGCTCGCCGTTGCGTGCCTCGGTCCGAAAGAGCCCCACCACCTGGAGATCGGAGGTGAGCCGCTGAGCGGCCAGGACGGATTGCGGCGCGAGCGTGTTGAGCTTGCCGTGGGTGAGGTCAAGCGCCGAGTTCGATTTCGATGCGAGCACGTTGGTCGCGACCAGCGCGGCCAGCACCACTAGCGTGATGACAAGGCTCAGCGAGCCGGCGCGGGCGCGCCGCGCCCAACGATTCATCGCCACCTCCGTGACTCGAGCAGCCGGGTCGTGAGGAAAAGCGCGCCGATCGCCAGGCTTGCGAAGTAGACCCCGTCGCGCAGGGCTACCTGGCCGAGGCTGAAGGACTGGTAACGGAAATAGCCTGCGACGTAGTCGAAGAACAGGCTCAGCGGCGGCCTTGTGAAGCGCGCCAGCAAGAACGCCGTGTACCAGATCGCGAGCAGGGCGAAGAGCGAGCCGACGTACGCGATGATCTGGTTCTTCGTCACGCTCGACGCCAGGACGCCGATTGCGATGGCGGCCGCGCCAACGACTACCAGGCCGAAGTATGTCGCGGCGATCAGCCCGAAATCGAGGGCGCCGACGTGGATGGAAAGGCCGGCCACCGAGAATGTGGTCTTGTCGGGCAGGTAAACAGCCAGCAAGACCACGTAGACGAGGGTCGTCGCGACGAGCAGCAAATAGAACACGAAAGCGCCCAGCCACTTCCCCACCACGAGCTCCCAGTCGCGCACCGGTGAGGTCAGGAGCAGCTCCAGCGTTCCCTGGCTTCGCTCTTCCGCGATGAGGCGCATCGTCACCACCGGGACCAGGATCAGCGTCAGGAGACCGGTGATGATGCCGAAGACGCCGTCCATCGTCGCCTGCTGGCCGGCGAGCACCGTGCCGATGAAGCCGAAGCCAGAGACGAGGAAGGTGAATACGCCGGCGACGACCCAGCCCATGGGCGATACGAACACTGCGCCGAGCTCGCGACGGGCGATGGCGGCCACATTGAGCATGCCGGTGCGCCACAGCACCGCATGGGCCGCATCGGCGAAGCCCGGCCTTGAGGCCTCGATCCCCGCCCTGGCCAACGTCCCGGTTCGCGGTTCGACCTTCCTGGCCGCGGCTCGGGTTGTGCGCACCGCGTGCAGCTTCGTCGCCGTGGCGGGGACGACGCGTGTCCGCTGGGCCACCTGCTTGCGCACCTTGGCTCGCGCCCGTCGCCGCGACGACTTGCTCACTCTTCGTCCTCTTGCTGGTCTTCACCCTCGTCCTCATCGGTGGTGAGGCTGAGGAATACGTCCTCGAGGGTCAGCTTGTGGGCCTGGACCTCCCGCACCCCGAGTCCCGCCGCGACCGCGGCGCGCGTGAGCTCTTCGCGAAGGCTCGGGCTGTTCCCGGTGACGACCACCTCCCACAGCTCATCGCCCGCCGAGCTGACGACGATCTCGTCGACTCCGTCGACCTCGCGCAGCTTCGCCTCGATTTCCCCGGCGCCTAAATCGCCCCGGAGGACCATCTCGATCTCCTGGCCGTGCTCACGCCCGAAGCGTTCGGTCAGCCGCTGCGGCGTGTCGTCTGCAACGAGCCTGCCTTCGTTGATGATCAGCACCCGCTCGCAGGTCGCCGCGACCTCGGGCAGGATGTGGCTCGACAAGATGACCGTGTGTTCCCGACCCAGTTCCTTGATCAGAGTTCGGGTCGACCGAGTCTGCGCGGGGTCGAGCCCGGCGGTCGGTTCATCGAGGATCACGACCTCGGGGTCGTGCACGATCGCCTGGGCCAGGCCGACGCGCTGGCGAAGGCCTTTCGAGAGCCTGGCGATGATCTCCGACCGCCGGTCCTCGAGACCGCACACGTCGATCGCGTGGTCAACCCGTGCGCGCCGCTTCGACGGCGCCACGCCGCGCAGCCGGCACATCAGGTCCAGAAACCCCGCGACGCGCATCTCGTTGTAGAGCGGGTTGGTCTCTGGCAGGTAGCCGATGCGCCTCCGGGCTTCGAGCGAGCGGCTGAAGACGTCATAGCCGTCGATGCTGGCTCTGCCCGACGACATGCCGAGGAACCCGGTCAGGATCCGCATCGTGGTCGACTTCCCGGCGCCATTGGGCCCGAGGAAGCCGAGCACCTGGCCCTTGGGCACGGAGAACGTCACGTCCTGGATCGCAGGGCGCTCGCCGTAGAACTTCGTGAGCCCCTGAACCTCGATCAAAGCCTTAGAAGTGTTACAGACGGTGCAGCCCGCTCGGTTTCGGGCTTACCAGGCCAGGTCGAAGGGTTCCAGGCCCCCGCCCGCCGACGACCACTCCACGCTGACGCCGGCGACCCGCGCGTGGCCCGGGCCGCGGCGAGCCGCTTCGAGCAGTCGTTCCAGGTCGTGCCTCGGGCCCTCCGCGACAAATTCGACCGAGCCGTCGTCGCGGTTTCGAACCCATCCTCGCAGCCCAAGCGCGCGGGCCTCTCGCGCGAGGAAGTAGCGGAAGCCGACTCCCTGCACGTCACCTCGGACGACGCCATGAAGCCTCTCGTGTTCCACGACTGGTATATCGTCCCCCGAATGGCCGCCTCGTCTTTGATCGCGATCGGTGACGAGCTGGTCGGCGGTTTCACCCTGGACTCCAACTCTCACTGGCTGGCGGAGCGGCTCCGGCTGCTCGGGTATCCCGTCAAGCGCATCACCGCCATACGCGACCGGCCACAGGAGATCGTCGAGCAGCTGAAACGAGAGCTCGCCGACACCGATCTGACACACGTTTTCGTGAGCGGCGGCCTGGGGCCGACGCCGGACGACCGCACCTTTGCCTCCGTGGCCGAGGCGCTTGGCCGTGAGCTCGTGATCTGGGATGAGACCCTCGCGCGGATCGAGCGGCGGGTACGCAGAATGCACGAGGCGGGACTGCTCGAGTCGCCCGACGTCACCGAGGGCAACCTGCGCATGGCCCGAATCCCTGATCGACCATCGCATGTGTTCAAGAACAAGCGCGGGATGGCACCTGGCGTGGTCTACGAGGTGGAGGGCAAGCGCATCTTCGTACTGCCCGGAGTGCCTCTGGAGCTGAAGGGCATATTCACCGAAGAGCTCGAGCCGCAATTCCTGGCTGACGGCTCGGCGGCGACAGTCCGCGAGCTGCGTTTCATGTTTGCGGTGGAAGCGCGCTTCTATCCGCTCATGAGAGAGATCGAGGAGAAGTTTCCCAACGTGTCGGTGGGCTCGTATCCGAACTTCGAGACCAAGGAGCTCGTGATCCGCTGCCTCGGCAGCGACCCCAAGGGTGTCGACGAGGTCATCGAGTTCGTCCGACGCCGCACCGCCCAGATGGGCATGACCGGAGAGGCTCGCTAGTGCCCATGAGCCACCCGGTGATGTGTGTGCCCGGAAGCGTCGCGCCCGCCGCCCAGAGGTACGCCGCGCTCATTGCCGCCATTGGCGACGTGGCGGAGCTCCACTTGAAAGAGCTGGAGGTCTACCGCGAGCCGTCGCCGCCCTCGGACTATTCGATCGAGACGGAGCTGGCTGGGATCGACCGGAAAGCCGACTCGCTCGGGCTCGGCCGCTTCCACCTCGTCGGATATTCGGGCGGCGGATTCGTGTCCCTCGCCTACGCGGCCACGCGGCCCCGGCGCTTGATCAGCCTTGGCCTGTTCGAGCCGGCAGGGATACCGGGAGCTCGTACCGCGGAAGAAGAAAAAGCCCACCGTAGCCTCGAGGAGTCGCTGCGCGGGCTCGACGGGCGCGACTTCATGTCAGCCTTCGTTCGGCTGCAGCTGAAGCCAGGTGTGCAGCCGCCACCGGCTCCCGCATCAACGCCACCCGAAATGAGGAACCGTCCCGCCGGCATCTCGGCCATGATCCGTGCCTTCGACACGTACCGTCTCGACCGAACCCTTTTCGAGGCTTGCATTTTCCCTGTGTACATCGGTTATGGCGACCTTTCCGACGACTATCAATTGGTCAAAGCGCAGGTCCTGGCGGGGCTGTTCGGCGACATCCAGGTGCGCCGGTACCGCGGCGTCCACCACTTCGTCGCGCCCGAAGAGATCTATACGCCCGAGCATGCGGCCGAGCTGGTCAATCTCTGGCAGCGCGGGGAGAAAGCGCTAGCCGCGCAGCTTCCGCGACAGTAGGGCGCGCTCAGCCGGGTTCGAGCAAAGGTCGAGGGCGCGGCGGAGCGCCTCGCGAGCCTGGGCCGGTTCGCCCAGCTGCTCCAGCAACTCGGCGCGGATGGAGTGGAACAGGTGGTAGCCGCTCAAGGATATGGCCAGGTCGTTGACCTCGCCCAGGGCCGTCTCCGGTCCCGCGAAATGACTCAGCGCGACCGCACGGTTCAGACGGACGACCGGGTTGTCGGCCATGCGCACGAGCGCGTCGTAGAGCACGACGATTTGGTGCCAATCCGTTTCCGCCCACGACCGGGCCTCCGAATGCAGCGCCGCGATTGCGGCCTGGAGCTGATATGGCCCGGTGGCACCCATCGCCCCTGCTCGATCGAGCAGCGCGATGCCTTCCGCGATGGCGGGCTGGTCCCACAGGCTCCGATCCTGGTCGGGTAGCAGGATCAGCTCTCCCGCGGCGTCGAAGCGCGCCGCCGACCGCGCCAGGTTCAACTTCATCAGGGCGATCAGTCCCAGCAGCTCGGCCTGATCTGGCATGAGCCTCGCGACCAGGCTCGCGAGCCACAGGGCGTCGTCGGCGAGGTCGCGGCGCATCGCGACCTGCGCGCCGCGGCTGAGGTAGCCCTCGTTGAACATGAGGTAGAGGACCGAGAGGACCCCATCCAGCCGACCCGCGAGGTCTGCTCCGTCGGGCATGCGATAGGGAATGTGAGCGTCCACGATCTTTCTCTTCGCGCGCACGATGCGCTGCGCCACGGTGGCTTCCGCGAGCAGGAAGGCGCTCGCGATCTCGATGGTCGTGAACCCGACCACTGCTCGCAGGGTCAGGGCCACCTGTGCCTCTTGCGACAGCGCGGGGTGGCAGCACGTGAAGATCAGCCGGAGGCGGTCGTCGGCCTCGGCCGGCTCAGGCCGCAAGTCGGAGCGCTCCAGCAGCATGAGCTTTTCGCGATACCGCTTGTCGCGGCGCATGATGTCGATCGCACGCCGCCGGGCGGTAGTCATCAGCCACGCACCCGGCCTGTCGGGAATTCCTTGTTCGGGCCATGTTTCGAGCGCTGCCACCAGGCTGTCCTGGACCACTTCCTCCGCGAGGTCGAAGTCGCCGAGGGTTCGGACCAGCGCGGCAGTCAGCCGTCCGGCTTCCTCGCGGAAGACGGCGGCGACTGCTACGTCGGCGGCGGTACGCGCCTGTTCAGCCGTTCTTGGCAGTGTCTGAGAGCCTTCTGGCTTCAGATTGCTCCATCTCAGCCGAGTGGTCGACCACGGGCCGCACTTCGACCGCGCCCGCCGGCCAGGCCTTGGCCATGGCGAGGGCCTCGTCGAGATCCTTGACCTCGACGATCGCGAAGCCGCCGACGATCTCCTTCGCCTCGATATACGGCCCGTCGGTGACGATGGCCTTGCCGTTCTTGATGCGCACGGTCGTCGAGTTGCGCGGCCCCTGGAGCTCTTCGCCGCCGACCAGCCGGCCGGCCCTGCTCTGCTCTTCGAACCATTTGTTTGCCCCCTCGTAGGCCGCGGCGCGCCGCTCGGGGGGGAGCCTGTCAAACGAATCCTGGTCCTCGGTGCTGCCCACGAACATGAGCACGTACTTCATTCCGAATCTCTCCCCATCAGGGCGGTCTTGGTTGCCGCTTCATCTGGACGACGAACGGGTCGCTCCAAAATCGACAGGCTACCTCCCTGTGTATTCCGGCTCCTGCTTGGCCAGGAAGGACATGATGCCGATCGCGGCGTCGTCGCTCAGGGCCGCGCGCGCAAAGTTGCGGGCCTCGATCTCCAACGCCTCGTCAAGCGGAAGGTCGTAGCCACGCCTGACCGCGTCCTTGATCATGGCAATGGCGAAGGTCGCCGCCTTGGCCAGCTTCGCGGCCCGCTGGTCGACCGCGGCCGCAAAGTCTTCCGGTGCCACCGCCTGGTCGACCCAGCCCACGGCCTCGGCCTCCCTGGCCGACAACCGCGTCGATTCGATGATGTATCGGAGCGCCCGCGCCTTGCCGATCAAGCGCGGCAGGCGCTGCGTCCCGCCCGCGCCCGGGATGATCCCCAGCGAGGATTCGGTTTGCCCGATCTTCGAGCGCCCGTCCTCGACCATGATCCTGAAGTCGCAGCACAGCGCGAGCTCGCTGCCCCCTCCCTGCGCGTGGCCGTTGATGGCGGCGATCACCGGCTTGGGACAGCGCTCGATGGCGTCGTAGTGCTCGTTCAGCCGCTTCATCGACGCAGTGATCTGCTCGACCGCATCAGGAGCGCTTCTGTCGATGGTCCCGAGCAGCGTCAGGTCGGCGCCGACGCTGAAGTATTTCTCATATTCGGAGGCGAGCACGACTACGCGCACTTCGGGATCGCCACCCAGTTCGGCGAAGGCCGCGCCCAACTCCTCCATGAGATCGGCGGCGATGGAATTGATGCCTTTGCGATGCATGACAACGCGAGCGATCGCGCCGTCGCGTTTGACGTCGACGCACTCCCCCACGGTCAGGCCGTGAACAGAGGAATGCCGCCGGCGACCTCGATCACCGCCCCTGTGATGTAGCCGGCCTCGTTCGAGCACAGGAACGCGATCGTGTTGGCGATGTCCTCGGGCTGTCCGAACCGCTTGAACACCGTCCGCGCCTTGAACCGCTCGTACATCGGGTTGGTCTGCGCGGCGGCCTTGCCCGCCTCGCTCTCGATGATGCCCGGAGCGATCGCGTTGGACGTGATGTTGTGCCGGCCGCCTTCGAGCGCCGCTGTTTTCGCGAGGCCGATCAATCCAGCCTTGGTCGCGGAGTAGCTGGCCTGGCCAAATCCGCCCAGCGTCCCGGCGACCGAAGACATGAAGACGATGCGGCCCCATCTGTTCTCCACCAGGTACGGCCAGGCTTCCTTGGTGCAGTTGAACGCGCCCGTGAGGTTCACCTTTACGTCGCGGTCCCAGAGCTCGTACGACTGGTTGGGGATCTGGGCCGTGTGATCGAGGGTGGCGGCGTTGTTGATCAGGATGTCGATTTTTCCGAACTCGTCTTTGACCTTCTTCATGACCGCCCGGATCTGGTCGCGGTTGGTCACGTCCATCTTGATCGCCAAGGAGCGGCGACCCATCTTGCGAATCTCCTCAGCCGTCGCATTCGAGTGCACCCAGCCCTGCGACACCGCCACCTGAGCGAGCACGCTGCCGGTCGCGTCGGCCGTCTTCTGCAGATCCGGATCGTCCTCGACCAGCACGTCGGTGATCACCACGTCGGCCCCCGCCCGCGCAAGTGTCAGCGCATCTTCGCGGCCAAGACCGCGCGAGGCGCCGGTGACGATGGCAACCCTCCCCGAGAGATCAAACATCGATTACCCCCTGGTTGAATGGTGGCGGGCCGCA
>DASWGF010000307.1:0-2498 GCA_036393875.1 Candidatus Dormiibacterota bacterium | reverse complement strand
GGCTGCGGCGACTGGGTCGTCGGGGTTGCGGTCGGGGTGAGACTCCATCGCAATCTTGCGAAAGGCGCGCTTCAGGTCATCGGGCGAGGCCTGCCGGCCCACGCCGAGGACCTCGTAGTAGTCGCGCTTGACAGCCACCCTAGTGGTGAGTCCGGGAATCAGGTCGACAAGGCGCGGCCTCGGCGGCCGGAGCCCAGGAGCCGACGAGCACGTGAGGGAGCGCATTCCTGCTGGGGACCCCACATCGTCGTGTGGGGCTGCTGACCGAACGCGCGCAGGAGGCGACGCCGGCTTCAGCGAAGCCCGGCCGACTAGGCCGATGAATTGTCGAGCGCTTTCCCGGACGCATCACTGAAATTGTGTGTGTTTAGGCCTGGTCGGCGGTGCCGTCTCGGTCGGAGTCGGCATCGGCGGGAAGCGCGGGCGGACGGGCCAGCTTGACCAGGGCCGGCCGCACCACGCGATCGCGGATGCGGTAGCCGCGCCGAAGCTCCGCCACCACGGTGTCCTCGGGATGCTCGAGCGACTCCTCGTGGCCGACCGCCTCGTGCAGCTTCGGATCGAAGCGCGCGCCCACTGACTTGATCGCCTCGAGGCCGTGAGCGCCAAAAGCGTCCTCGAGCTTGCGCACGCTCAGCTCCACGCCTTTCAGCCACGAGGGGTCGATGCCCTTAGGCCTGTGTTCGAGTGCCTTGTGGAGGTCGTCGAGTCCGGGCAGAAGCCGGTTGATCAGCTCAGCGGAGGCGTACTGGATGGTATCGACCTGATCCTGGCGCGCGCGCTTCTTGAAGTTCTCGAAGTCGGCAGCCAGCCGCAGATACCGATCCTTGGCCTCAGCCGCGGTTGACTCGAGCTCCGCGATCTTGCCTTCGAGCGCCGCCACCTGCTTGGTGGCCGCGGCCTCCGCCGTCTGGGGCCGCAGCTCACCCTCGGGGGGTTCGTGCTGGTACTTCCGAGTGGTCATCGCTCTTGGAGTGATACCGCGATGGGCACCGGGCTCAAACCCCGAGCTCCGCCATCCGCTCGCTCGCGCTCAGCGCCACCGCCTGGAGTCGCGCGACCGTCTGGCTGTATGCCATCCGCGTCGGACCGATCACCCCGAGCACGCCCTTGAGCTGGTTCGGTGGGCCATAGGTTGTGAGCACGACCGCGCATCCCTGCAGCTGGCTCGATGCGTTCTCGGAGCCGATGACGATCTGCATGTCCGAGTTTCCGATGAGCTGCCGCAAGAGCACGGTGAGGTAGCGGGTCTCCTCCAGAACCTCGAGGACCTGCTGGAGCCGGGACGATTCGGCGAACTCGGGCTGGCGCAGCAGGTTGCGCACGCCGTCGTGCACGACCAGGGTCTCCGCACCTTGCTCGTACATGGCGAGCGCGGCCACGATGCGGTCGAGCAGCTCCTTCTCCAGCCCAAGGGCGGCGGTCTCGTACTGGCGGCGGACCTCCTCGCCGGCCTTGCCGACGAGTGACTCGTTGAACTTCGATGCCAGCACGGTGAGTGTCGGCTGGGTCGCTTGGTCGGTCACCTGGACGACCTGCTGTCGCAGCAAGTTGCCTTCGAGGAGAAGGATCAGCAGCACCTCTTTGGGCTCGAGTGAGACCAGGTCGACGTGCTTGATCCGGCCCTGTGCTCCGTGGGGCGCGCTCGCCACGGATGCGTTCTGCGTCACCGATGCCGTCGTCATCGCCACGCGCTCGACCAGGCCCTGGACGTCGGCGGTCCCATGCCGCAGCTCATCGTTGATGTAGACGCGCACTCGTTCCGGCACGTCCTCCAGGTCCATCAGGAAGTCGACGAAATATCGATAGCCGGAGTCAGTCGGGATGCGGCCCGACGAGGTGTGCGGCTGAGCCAGGTAGCCGAGGTCGGCGAGCTCCGCGAGCTCGCTGCGGATCGTGGCGGACGACAGGTTGACGAAGTACCGGCTCTGCAGCGATTGGGAGCCCACCGGCACGGCGCTGGTCGTGAACTCCTGCACCACCGCCCGCAGGATCGCTTGCTTTCTGTTTTCCATGCTTTGGCACTCTCCTGGCGAGAGTGCTGACTACAGTACCGCGAGCGCGATCTGGTTGTGCAGGTCCATGCCGCGTCGGGTCGGAGCCACCCGGCCGTCGACTGTCTCGATCAATCCGGCTCGGGCCAGGCCGTCGAGCTCGTCCTCGAAGCCCGCGCGCGGCGCCACGCCCTCGGCGGTGCGCAGCCCGAGCATCAGGGCCTCGGCCCCCGTCTTGCGCTCGGGCAGCTCCTCCCCATCCGCCCGGGGCAATGGGCATGCGGCGATGTACTCGCGCGGCCGGGCGATGTTCCACCACCGCCACGCGCGCGCACCGTCGGTGGCGTACGAGTGGGCGCCGGCGCCTGCGCCGTACACCGGCCGGCACCGCCAGTACGCGAGGTTGTGGCGCGATTCGAATCCAGGTCGGGCCCAGTTCGAGACCTCGTAGCGTCGGAACCCGGCCGCCTCCAGCTCGACGACGGCGGAGTCGAGCTGGTCCCA
>DASWGF010000306.1:0-34134 GCA_036393875.1 Candidatus Dormiibacterota bacterium | reverse complement strand
ACGGCGCACACGAAGATCGTCCGGTCGCGGAACTTGTTTGCGGTCGGGTTGGCGAGGATCGAGTTGAGAACGACATGCCGCGCTCCAGGCAAGTGGCCTTTGTTCCACTCCCAGTCCTCGCGCACGTCGACCACCTCATAGCCTTCATCGATCAGCTTGCGGATGTCGTCGATCTTCAGATCGCGGAACGGCGTCACCTGGTTGCTCATCGGTTATCCCTCGCCCTCGTCATCGTCAGCCAAACCATACGCACCGACCTTCAGAACTTTCAACGGCAGCAGCGCGCATTTGATTCGCGCGGCGGAGATCTCGATCCCGAGCTCCCCGATCACGTCGGCCTTGCTGATCTTCTTGGCCTCTTCGAGCGAGATGCCCTTCAGGCGCTCCGTCAAGAGCGAAGCGGAAGCCTGTGAAATGGTGCACCCGCGTCCGTGGAACTTCACATCGTCGATGACTCCCTCTTTGATGCGGAAGTCCATGCCGATCACGTCCCCGCAAAACGGGTTGTCCTCTTCGTGGGTGATGTCGGGAGCCTCGAGGCGGCCGAAGTTTCGCGGGTTCTTGTAGTGATCGATGATGAACTCGCGGTAGAACTGGTCCTCGGCGGTGGTGCTCGTCATTTGAGTATTCGCTGGGCCTCATTGATGGAACCGACCAGGCGGTCGACTTCATCCTTCTGTGTGTACATGTAGAAGGAGGCCCTCGACGTGGCCCCAACGCCCAGGCGGGTCATGAGCGGCATCGCGCAGTGGTGGCCGGCGCGCAGGCACACCTGGCCGCGATCGGCGATGGTCGCCAGGTCGTGGGGGTGGATGCCTTCGAGCGAGAAGGAGATGACCCCGGCTCGCCGTGACGGAGGCGGCCCGTAAACGGTCAGCCCCTCGATATCGCTGAGCGCCTCGTAGGCGTACTCGGTGATCTCTCGCTCGTGGGCGCGGATGGCGTCCATCCCGAGCCCCGTGAGGTAGTCGACCGCGGCGCCCAGGCCGATGACCTCGGCGATCGCCTGCGTGCCGGCCTCGAACTTCCACGGCAAATCGTTGTACGTCGCGCCCTCGATGCGGACTGCTTTGATCATGTCGCCGCCTGACTGGAACGGCTCCATCGACTCGAGCAGCTCGCGTCGGCCGTAGAGGATGCCCGCGCCCGTGGGTCCGAGCATCTTATGGCCGCTGAAGGCATAGAAATCGCAGCCGAGCGCCCGCACGTCCACGCCCTGGTGAGGCGCGCCCTGCGCTCCGTCCACCAGCACCGTCGCGCCCGCAGCCTTCGCCGCGGCGACCATCTCGCGCGCCGGGTTGATGGTGCCGATCGCGTTGCTGACCTGGCCGAACGCGACCAGCCTCGGCGAGTGTTCGAGGAGCTCCCTGTACTGGTCCTGCCGCAGCTCGCCACGGTCATCGACGTCGACGAACTCGATGTGGGCGCCGTTCGCGGCCGCCAGGATCTGCCACGGAACGATGTTGGAGTGGTGGTCGAGGATGGTCAGCACTATCAGGTCGCCTGGCCTGACGTTCTTGCGGCCCCAGGAGTACGCGACGAGGTTGATGGCCTCGGTGGTCCCGCGCGTGTAGACGATCTCCTTGGTCGAGGCTGCGTTGATGAACGCGCGCACCTTCTCTCGCGTGCCCTCGTACCGGTCGGTCGCCAACTCCGCGATGTGATAGGCCGCTCGATGGGTGTTCGAGTTGTAGTGTTCGAAGTAGTCCATCATCGCGCCGGTCACCTGGCGCGGGCGCTGCGACGTGTTCGCGGAATCGAGGTAAGCGATGCCGGTCTCGAAGATGGGGAAGTCCTTGCGGATCTCGGAGACGTCGAGGCGGCCGGCTACGTTGGTGGTCATTCCGGGACCTCTACGTACACATCGTCACCTTGCACCGTCACCGGGTAGGTGGTGGCCGCGATGACCGCTGGGAGGCCGGTCACCTTGCCGGTGACGAGGTTGAAGCGAGAGCCGTGCTGCGGGCACTCGACATCCATGTCCCACAGCTCGCCGTCGCTCAGCGAGAACTCCTCGTGGGTGCAGGTGTCGTTGAGCGCGTAGAAGTTGCCATCCTCGGCGTGCGCGAGGCACACCGGCGTCCGTCCTGCGTCGACCCTCTTCAGCGACTCCGCGGGCACGTCGGCGACCGATGCCACGAGGTATCTAGCCAAGACGCGCCTCGAGCTCGGTCTCGACCAACTTCCGCGCGTGCTCGAACGGGATCCGCTCGAGGACCTCGCCGAAGAACCCCTGCACGATCATCCGCTTGGCGGTCGCCGCGGGGATTCCGCGCGATTGGAGATAGAACATCGATATGGGATCGACTGGGCCCACGGTGGCCCCGTGCGTGCAGCGCACGTCGTTGTTGTCGATCTCGAGCATCGGAATGGAAGTCGCTTTCGCGTGCTCGGAAAGGACCAGGTTGCGGTTGGCCTGGTAAGCGTCCGAGCGCGCGGCGCCTTTTTCGATCCGGATCAATCCGGCGTAGACGGTGCGCGCGGTGTCCTGCAGCGCGCCCTTGAACAAGAGGTCTGAGCGCGTGTTGCCGACCTGATGGTCCTGCAGCGTGTGGAAGTCGAAGAACTGCTCGCCCGAGGCGAGGTAGATCGCCTTCAGCTCGGCCTCCGCCCCCTGTCCGACCAGGGATGCCTCGACGCGGGTCTTTGAGAACCGCCCGCCCAGCGTGACGTTGAAGAGCGTCAGCTTGGCATCCTTCCCCAGGCGCGCCCGCTGGTCGCCGAAGTGCCATGCCTTGCGACCCCACTTCTGGAGCGATACATAGCCGACCTTTGCGCCTTCGTCGAGGAAGATCTCGGTCGAACCGCTTCGAAAGCCGGCTTCGTTCTCATCTTCGGCGATGTACTCGTCAAGAAAATTGAAGCGAGCGCCGGGGCCGGCGACGATCAGGGTGTGCGGCAGCACTCGAGTGCCGCTCGCCTTCGAAAAGTGCTCGGCCCGAATCGGTTCTTCAATCACCACGCCGGCTGGAACGTAGAGAAAGTTGCCGCCGGTGAAGAATGCGGCGTGCAATGCCGTGAATCGGTCGCGACTCGGTTTCAAGAGTGAGAACAGGTGCGGGGCGACGAGATCGGCGTGAGCTTTGGCGGCAGCGGGCAGCGATTCGAGAATCACGCCCGCCGGCAACGGCTCATGGTGCGTGACGTGGGCGATGTCGTGCTCCAGCTCGGCATACTCCGCCGGGTCGAAGCGAGACACGTCCGTGCGGCGCCATTCTTCGTCGGTCTTGCTCGGCATCGGCAGCCGCTCATAGCTGTCGAGCGCCGCGCGCCGGCGGTCGCGCAGCCAGTCAGGCTCTCCCCTGAAGAGCAAATCCTCCAGGGTGGCTTCGGTCCCAACCACCTTTAGCAGTCCCGCGCGGGCCGATGCAACGGATCTTCGGCGTCCATGCGGGCCATCTGCGTTGTTGCCGCCTGCGCTACTCGCTCACGCATCAACGGGATGCGCTCGCTGCGTTGCTCGGCGGCGCCTAGCATCTGACCCACCTGTCCGCCGAATCTCTCGTTGATCGCTCGCGCGGGCCTGCTCACCCTACCGAGCCCTCCATCTCGAGCTGGATCAGGCGGTTCAGCTCCACCGCGTACTCGAGGGGAAGCTCCTTGGTGAAAGGCTCGATGAAGCCGTTGACGATCATCGTCTCGGCCTCGCTGCGCGTGATCCCGCGGCTCATCAGATAGAAGAGCTGCTCGTCGGAGACCTTGCTGACGGTCGCTTCGTGGCCGAGGGTCACGTTCTCGGCGTCGACGTCGTTGTACGGATAAGTGTCCGAGCGCGACTCGTCGTCGAGCAACAGGGCGTCGCATTTGACGAACGATTTGCTGTTCTTCGCGTCCGGATACATCTTGATGTGCCCTCTGTACGAGGTGCGTCCGCCGCCCTTGGAGATCGACTTCGAGGTGATGGTCGAGGTCGTGTTGGGCGCGACGTGGATCATCTTGCCGCCCGCGTCCTGGTGCTGGCCTTTGCCGGCGAACGCGACCGAGAGGACGTCGCCCTTGGCGCCAGGCTCCATCAAATAGACGCTCGGGTACTTCATCGTGATCTGGGACCCGAGGTTGCCGTCGACCCATTCCATGGTCGCGTCGCCGTATGCGAGAGCGCGCTTGGTGACGAGGTTGAAGACGTTGGTGGACCAGTTCTGGATGGTCGTGTAGCGGCAGCGGGCATTCCTCTTGACGATGATCTCGACCACCGCGGAGTGCAGCGAGTCGGTCGTGTAGATCGGGGCGGTGCAGCCCTCGATGTAGTGCACGAACGAGCCTTCGTCGCAAATGATCAGGGTCCGCTCGAACTGGCCCATGTTCTCCGCGTTGATGCGGAAGTAGGCCTGCAGCGGTACTTCCACGTGCACGCCCTTGGGCACGTAGATGAACGATCCGCCGGACCACACCGCGCTGTTGAGCGCGGAGAACTTGTTGTCGGCGGGCGGGATGACCGTGCCGAAGTACTCCTTGAACAGCTCGGGGTGGTCGCGGAGCGCCGAGTCGGTGTCCGTGAAGATCACACCCTTCTTGGTCAGCGATTCCTGCAGCGAGTGGTAGACGACCTCCGACTCGTACTGCGCCGAGACTCCGGCCAGGAACTTGCGCTCGGCCTCGGGCACGCCCAGCCGGTCGTAAGTCGCCTTGATGTCAGGCGGCAGGTCCTCCCAGGTTTTGGACTGCCGGTCCGACGCCTTGAGGTAGTAGAAGATGTTCTCGAAGTCGATCACCGAGAGATCGGCGCCCCACTTGGGCATCGGCTTCTTGCGGAAGATCTCCAATGAGCGAAGCCGGAACTTCAACATCCACTCCGGCTCCTTCTTCATCCACGAGATCTCTTTGACGATCTCGGGGTTCAGGCCGCGCTTGGCCTTGAAGACGAAGTCTTCGGGGACGAAGAAGCCGTACTTCTCTTTGTAGTCGGTGCCGACCTCGACTTTCGGTACTGTCGCCATCAGACAACCTCCTGGGGCATGAGCACCGCGGGCTCGTCAGCCTCGGCCCATTCCGAGTAACCGGTCTTCTCCAGCCGATCGGCGACCTCCGGGCCGCCCGAGAGAACGAACTTCCCATCTACGAGCACATGCACGAAGTCGGGCTTGATGAACTCGAGGATGCGCGTGTAGTGGGTGATGATCAGGACGCCGAGCTCCGGGCCGCGCATGCGGTTCACGGCCTCGGCGACGAACTTGATGGAGTCGATGTCCAGGCCGGAGTCGGTCTCGTCCAGGATCGCGATCTCCGGTTTCAGGATCGCCATCTGCAGGATCTCGGCGCGCTTCTTCTCTCCGCCGGAGAAGCCGTCGTTGATGTAGCGCGGCAGGAACGAGTCGTCCATGTGCAGGACCTCGAGCTCGCCCTTGAGCAATGAGCGGAACTCTTTCGGTGAGACCTGCTTGGACTTGTCCTTGCCGTCATAGCCACGCTTGGCGTTGAGCGCCGTGCGCAGGAAGTTGGTCATCGAGATTCCGGGCACGACCACGGGATACTGGAAGGCGAGGAACATGCCCAGCCGGGCGCGCTCGTCGGGCTCCAGCTCGAGGACGTTCTTGCCCTTGAAATTGACGTGGCCGCCGTCGACGGTGTAGCCAGGGTGGCCCATCAGCGTGTGGGAGAGGGTCGACTTGCCCGAGCCGTTGGGGCCCATGACAGCGTGCACCTCGCCTTTGTTGATGGAGAGCGTGACGCCCTTCAGAATCTCCTTGCCCTCGACGCTGGCCCGCAGGTCCCGAATCTCGAAATCAGCCAACTTTCCCTCCGCTCCCCTTGACTTCATACGTGCAATCGCCCGCCGCCTCGCGCATCCACGTGGATCGCGTCACTGGCGCGCCCAGCAGCCGTTCGTACATCTGCTGCTCGTTCATGCAGGGCAGCCCGGTGCGAGCCGCGACGTCCTGGATGGGGCAGTTGCAGTGACGGATCGCGAGCCCGCCCCCAGCCAGTTCGACCACCTCGGCCATGTGGCCGTGCTCGGTGGCGAGCTTGGCGAGCTCGCGGACGCGTCCTTCAAAGTCTAGCCCCGCCAGTCGAGGGGCGTACTCGGCCTCGAGGCGCGCAGCGCGGCGCTCGAAGAACTGCTTGAGCTGGGCCTCGGACAGAAACTCGACGAGGTCGGCCGCGAGCTTTTGATGGGCGTGGGGGAAATGCGCGTGCGCGGCCGGGGTGAGCGTGTAGACGTTCTCGGGGCGTCCGCGCCGGTGCTCCTCAGCGGGGGCCACGGTGGCCAGGCCGTCTGCCTCGAGGGCCTCCATGTGGCGCAGAGCGCCCTGCTTGGAGATCTCGAGGTGCGCCGCGACGTCACCCAGCGAGGCGTGTTCTCGCATTTTCAGAAAGGCAAGGATCGTGTCGCGCCTGGAGTCCACCACCGGATTCTACGAGTTTCTCAACACTCGTGTTGAAATACTTCGCGTGGATCGCTTGCTGCTTCTGGCTGCGCGTGGGCTGCGAGCCTTCGGTTTCGGTTTCTCCGCCGTCCTGATCGGCGTCCATCTCGAGCATCGCGGCCTTTCGCCTGCGCTTATCGGCCTGACCCTGGGGATCGGGCTCGCCGCGGCGTCACTGTCGGGTCTCGCCAGCGCCGCCCTCGCCGCAAGGTGGGGGCGCCGCCGCATCCTCGCGGCTGCCGGCGGCCTCATGGCCCTGACGGGGCTCGACCTCGCGCTCGCGACCGAGCCGTCCATCCTCATCTTCGCCGGCCTGACTGGAATGCTGGGTGCGGCCAGCGTCGACCTCGGGCCGTTCGCGTCGGTCGAGCAGGCGGTGCTGACTGAGACGGTGCCCGCGTCTGGGCGCAACGTAGCTTTCGCTCGCTACTCACTGACGGGAGGCTTGTTCAACGCCGCGGGCGGACTCGCCGCCACGCTGGCGACGAGCGCCGCGGCCGGTCAGGCGTTCTTCTTCCTCTACGCGGCCATCGGCGTCGCCACCGCCGCCCTCCCACTTTTCATGACAGCGCGCGTCGAGGGCGATGATCGCGGCCCCGCGTTCGGCCGGATCCGGCCGCTGCTCGGGCTCGCCGCCCTCTTCGCCCTGGATTCTCTGGGGGGCGGGTTCGTGGCCAATGCGGTGGTGGCCTACTGGCTCCATGTTCGCTTTGGCGTGGGCGCATCTGTGCTCGGTCCGGTTTTTGCCGCCGTCGCCATCCTCCAGGCGCTGTCGTACGAAGTCTCAGGGCGCCTCGCGAATCGCATCGGCTTGATCAACACGATGGTCTTCACGCACCTGCCGAGCAATGTGCTCTTGCTGCTGGTCCCCTTCAGCCCCAGCCTGCCCTGGGCCATCGGGCTCCTGCTGGCCCGCTTCACCCTGTCCCAGATGGACGTGCCGGCACGGCAGGCGTACGTCGTTTCGATCGTTCCGCCCTCGGAGCGGGCGGGCGCGGTCGCGATGACGGGTGCTGTGCGCGGCGTGGCGCAATCGTTCGGGCCGGCGCTCGCCGGGGTCGCCATCGGCGTGGCAGCGTTCGGCGTGCCTTTCTTCGCGGCCGGGGGCTTGAAGATCGTGTACGACCTGGCGCTGTTCTCGGGCTTCCGCAACCGGCGCGCAAGCCATGAGCGCGGGTAACGTTCGCGTGTGGCCGAAGAGCTCAGCTCGCTCGATGACGCCGAGCTCGAGCGACGCGTCGCCGACGTGCGCGAGCGGATGCGGCCGGTCGAGCAGCAGCTCTCGGCGCTGAGGGCCGAGCGCGACCTGCTCCTGACCGAGCGCCGGCGCCGCGACCGGAACGCACATCGTGAGTCGAGGGCGGACTTGAAAGCGGCCATGCGCGAAGGCAAGTTCCCGACCGTGGCCGAGCTGGTCGCGGGCAGCGAGACCGGCTCGCTCGAAGACTATGCCTTCAATCTCAAGACCGGCGGAGAGGTGCGGCTGGGCTATCCGGGTGCCCGGTCGCAGAGCCTCACCTTCACCGACGGGGTCCAGGTGGCCCAGGCGGGCGACCTGACCGCGGCCGCCCGCCTGTATGGGGCCGGTTGGGAGCTGGGCGGCCCTGGGCGCCCCGGCGTCCGCGTGCACTTCGCGGGCACTCGCCAGGAGCGGCTGGTGGGCGCGGACGAGGTCTTCGCCCGGCCCAGGGCTCCCGGGGCCCCGTAACCCCCGCCCCGCCCGGCGCGTTGGGTGGGGTGGGAAACCGTAGAATCTACGCGCTCCCCCGCCATGGCTAGAAACGTACCTCAGAAGATCAAAACCAAGGGGGGCCATCGCCCTCGGGCGCGGGTCCACGCCGGTTGGTCGCCGATCGGGCAGAGACTGCGTCGCGTGGCCCTCATGCGCGGCCTCGGCGTCTTTGTGGCCGTGGCGCTGGTGGCCGGCTTCGCCGTCGATGCATACGCACAGTCCTTCTTCGACGGCCTGCCTTCGATTCAGGGCCTTGACAGCGCGGCGTTCGCCGGCGACACCTTGATCACCGACCGCAAGGGCGCGATCCTGGCGGACGTGGGCAACCATGGCGACCACCGCCTCGCGGTGAAGCTCAAGGACATCAGCCCGGTCGCGATCCAGGCCACGGTCGCCATCGAGGACAAGGGTTTCTACACCAACCCGGGCTTCGACATCCAGGGCATCATCCGCGCCATCCTCGACGACATCCGGGCCGGCCACATCGTCGCCGGTGGAAGCACGATCACGCAGCAGCTTGCCAAACAGCAGTTCTTGACCCCGGACCAGACGTACGCGAGAAAGGTCAAGGAGGTTGCCCTGGCCTACGAGCTGAGCCAGGCGTACTCCAAGGACCAGATCATGGAGCTCTACCTGAACAAGAGCTTCTATGGATCGCAGTCGTACGGCATCCAGGCCGCGGCCGAGAGCTACTTCCACATTCCGGCATCCAAGCTCGACCTGGCGCAGTCGGCCGTGCTGGCCGGTCTACCGCAAGCGCCCACTGAGTGGAACCCGGTGCTGCATCCCGACGCCGCCAGGCTGCGGCAGACGGAGGTCCTGCAGGCGATGCTCCGCCAGAACTACATCACCCAGGATCAGATGGACGCGGCACTCGCCGAAAAGCTCGTCTACCAGGCGCCGATCAACAACTTCCTGGCGCCGCACTTCGTCGACTTCGTGCTCACAGAGCTGCGCCAGCTCGGTTTCAAGCCGGGCGTCCAGCAGCTGAACGTCAAGACCACACTCGACTACCGCATTCAGGTCATTGGCGAGGAAGACGTGGTGGACAACCTCAACCACTGCCTGGCGCCGCCGTCCTGCGACCCCAACGGAAAGCTCTCTTCCGGCCTCATCGCCGAGAACCCGCAGAACGGCGAGATTCTCGCGATGGTCGGGTCGCCCGACTACAACGCCCAGGGCGGCCAGTACAACTGGACCGACATACCTCTCAACGTTGGCTCTTCCGTCAAACCCTACACGTACGCCTCAGTCATCAACGCTCGCGCCGCCACTGTCGACACACCGGTTTATGACGGACCCAGCCCGCTTGTCTACAAGGACGCGTACAGCACCACGAAGTTCTACAACTACGACGGTAAGTCGCATGGCGTGCTGCCCCTGAAGCAGGCGATGGGCAACTCGCTCAACATCTGCGCGGTCAAGGTCGAGCTGTCCATCGGCGTGCCGGCCGTGCTCGCGTTCATGCGCAACATCGGCGTCCAACCCCGCTACATCAACACCGACGGCAGCTACGACCCGCAGGCGCCGTCAGACGAGTACGGACCGAGCGTGACCCTGGGTGGCTACCCGATCACGCTGCTCGAGCACGTGGGCGGCATGGCGACGCTCGCCGACATGGGCGTCTACCACACGCCGGAAGCCATCCTGCAGGTGACCGACTCGCAGGGCCACCCGCTGTACCAGACCCACGCCGACCAGCGCGCGCGGCAGGCGATCGACCCGGGCGTCGCTTTCATCATGGCCCAGATCATGTCGGACGATAACAACCGCGCCAACATCTTCGGCTACAACAGCCCGCTGCACTTCAAGAACCGGATCGTGGCCGCGAAGACAGGCACGTCGGACAACTTCAAAGATGCCGTGACCGCCGGCTTCACGCCCGACCTCGCGGCCGTGCTGTGGATCGGCGACATCCTGGACTTCAACCACACGATGGTCCGGAACTCAGACGGTGTGTTCGTGGCTACGCCTGGCTGGCACATCTTCATGGACGACGTGCTGACCTCCTACATGAACGTCCCGGGCGACAAGTGGTACTCCGCGCCGGCGGACGTGGTGCCCGGGCCCAGCAACAGTTGGTACTTGAGCGACACGACGAGCATCTCGCGGCTGCCCGGCGACAACCCTCCCAGCCCGACCCCGACGCCGATCAACATCGTCGTTCCGCCGGACCCCGGCACCGGCCCGGTGCTGGCGAGCCCGACGCCATCACCTCTGCCGCCCCCACTGCGCTAACTAGTCCTTCTGCCTGATCGTCCGAGGTCCGTAGAATCGGCCCGGTGCCTTCCAATCTCTCGGTCAAGACGGAGCAGCTGCCCAAGAGCCAGGTGGGGATGACCATCGAGGTTCCGGCCGACCTGGTCGACGCGACCTATGAGCGAGTCCTGACCCGGCTCGCCTCCCGCTCCAAGCTCGAAGGCTTCCGGCCGGGGCGCGCGCCGCGAGCACTGGTCGAGGCGCGCATCGGTCCCGCCGCGCTCCGTGAAGAGGTGGTCGAGGCGATCGTCCCCGAGGTCATCCGCCAGGCGCTCCAGGAGAAATCAATCGATCCCATCGACAACCCGGACGTCGAGGTCGTCGAGCTGGAGCGCGGGCGGCCCGCGCAGCTGAAGGCCACCGTCACGGTCATGCCCGAGGTCACGCTTGCAGACGCTTCGTCATTGAATGTGACCACGCCCACAGTCGAGGTCACGGACGAGATGGTGGAGCGGCGCCTCGAGGACGTTCGGGAGCCGATGGCGGAGATCACGCCCGTCGAGCGCGAGGCCAGGGCAGGCGACGTGGCCGTGATCGACGTCGAGGTCGAGGCCGATGGCGCCGTGGTTCCCTCCGAGTCGCGGTCGGCGATGGAAGCCGAGCTGAAGGAGGGAGCCCTCCTACCGGAGCTCCTCGCCGCGATTCCCGGGGCCATGGTGGGCGAGACCCGTGCGGCGACGGTGACGTTTCCGGACGACTACGGCGAGCCGAGGCTCGCCGGCAAAGAGGCGACCATCAAGGTCACGGTCCAGGGAGTCAAGGAAAAAGTGCTGCCCGCCCTCGACGACGAGCTTGCCAAACAGCTCAGCGGCGGCAAGCAAGAAACCGTGGAGGCATACCGGAGCTCCGTACGCGAAGAGCTCGAGGAATCCGCCAAGGCGCTGGGGCAGATGGCCCGTGAACAGGCGATCGTGAAGGCGCTCGTCGAGGCGTCGGCCGTGGACGTCCCCGACACGCTGGTCGAGCGGGAGCTGGCCAGCCACCTCGACTCGCTCGAACGCAGCCTGGGCCGCCAGGGCCTTCGCCTCGACCGCTACCTCGAGTATCTCGGCAAGACTCCTGAGATGTGGATCGCTGAGGAGAGGCCGGAGGCAGAGGCGCGGCTAAAGGTCGACCTTGTGCTCGACGAGTTTGCCCGGCGGGACAAGATCGAGCCGTCGGACGAAGAGGTGGACCGCTTCATCGAGGAGCAGGCGACCAAGGACGACGAGCTCAAGGGCCGCGTGGACGAATTGAAGCGGGGGCCCAACTCACGCCGCTACTTCGCCTCCAGGTTGCGCCGGCTCCGAGTCCTGGAGCGGCTGGGCGAGATCGCCGGCACCGGAACGCCGGCCCAGAGTTGACGGAATGCACGAGGTCGGTGTCTAGAATGGGATGGTGCCTGACATGAACCGGATACAGCGCCCGACCGGCTACCTGGTCCCCATGGTGGTCGAGAACACAGGGCGCGGCGAGCGCGCCTTCGACATCTACTCGCGGCTGTTGAAAGACCGCATCGTCTTCATCGGGACGCCGATCGACGACCAGGTCGCGAACCTGGTGGTGGCCCAGCTGCTCTTCCTGCAGTCCGAGGACCCCGAGAAGGAGATCGCGTTGTACATCAACAGCCCCGGCGGTCAGGTCACCGCTGGGCTTGCGATCTACGACACCATGCAGTACATCCGCCCGCCGGTCTCGACGATCTGCATCGGCATGGCCTACTCGATGGCTGCCGTGCTGCTCGCGGGTGGCGCGCACGGATTGCGCTACGCGCTGCCTCACGCCAACATCCTCATCCACCAGCCCTGGGGCGGCATGCAGGGGCAGGCCACCGACATTCAGATCCATGCCAAGGAGATCCTGCGCACGCGCGAACAGCTCAACCAGATCCTCGCGCGCCACACGGGTCAGAAGATCGAGAAGGTGACACAGGACACCGAGCGCGACTACTTCTTGACCTCGGACGCGGCCAAGGAGTACGGATTGATCGACGGCATCATCCTCACGCCGATCAAGCCCGCCGACAAGGAAAAGGAAAAAGAAAAAGAAAAGGAAAAGGAGAAGGTCGCCGCCACCCCATGATCTTTCGCAGGAAGGGCAAGAGCGGCGAGGTGAAAAGGCACAAGCCGAAGTGCTCCTTCTGCGGCAAGGCACAGGGTCAGGGTGGGGTGCGGCTCGTGGCGGGGTCCGGCGTGTTCATCTGCAGCGAGTGCATCAGCCTTGCCAATGAGATCCTGTGGGGCCATAATCCCCCGGCGCCGGCCTCTTCGTAATGGATACAGGTAGGAACCTATGAACGAAAGAGAAGATCGCCGCCGGTACACGCGCTGCAGCTTTTGCGGCAAGGGGCAGGACCAGGTACGCAAGCTGGTCGCCGGCCCGGGCGTCTTCATCTGCGACCAGTGCATCGATCTCTGCCAGGAAGTCCTCGAGGACGACAACCGGTCCGCCGGCACCAAGAAGCAGAAAACCGGCTTCATCCCCAACCCGAAGACGATCTGCGCCGCACTCGATCAATACGTGATCGGCCAGGACCGCGCCAAGAAGGTGCTTTCGGTTCAGGTCTACAACCACTACAAGCGCATCTCCGCCTCCAAGTCGGTCGGCGACGTGGAGCTGACGAAGTCGAACGTGCTGCTGGTCGGGCCCACCGGTTGCGGCAAGACCTACCTCGCGCAGACGCTGGCGAAGATCCTCGACGTTCCGTTCGCCATCGCCGATGCGACCAGCCTCACCGAGGCGGGTTATGTGGGCGAGGATGTCGAGAACATCCTGCTGCGTCTCATCCAGGCAGCCGATTTCGACATCAGCCGAGCTGAGCGCGGGATCATCTACATCGACGAGATCGACAAGATCGCCCGCAAGTCAGACAACCCGTCGATCACCCGCGACGTCAGCGGTGAGGGCGTCCAGCAGGCGCTGCTGAAGATCCTGGAGGGCACGGTCGCCAACGTCCCACCGCAGGGCGGCCGCAAGCACCCGCACCAGGATTTCATCCAGATCAACACCACCAACATCCTCTTCATCTGCGGCGGCGCTTTCGACGGGCTCGAGAAGGTAGTCGAGCAGCGCATCGGCCGCCGTGCGATCGGTTTCGGGGCCCCACACACGAAGATCGAGCGCAAGGCGATTTCGGAAACCCTGAAGCACATGCAGCCTCAGGACCTCCTGAAGTACGGCTTCATCCCGGAGTTCATCGGCCGCCTTCCGATCATCGTGACCCTGCACCACCTCGACCAGCAGGACATCGTTCGCATTCTCACCGAGCCCAAGAACGCGCTCGTGAAGCAGTACCAGAAGTTCTTCACGCTCGACAACGTCGAGCTGGTCTTCCAGAAGGGCAGCCTGGATGCGATCGCGGAGCTTGCGCTCTTGCGCGGCACTGGAGCGCGAGCGCTGAAGTCGATCATCGAGGAGGCGCTCCTCAACTCCATGTTCGAGATCCCCTCACGTCCTGAGATCAAGCGCTGTTTGATCTCGGAGCGTTCGATTCGCGAGGCCCTCGAGCCCGAGTTCGAGCTCAGCGAAGAGGGCGACGGCCCGGAACGCCAGATCGGAGCCAGCGCCTAACTCCACCTCGCGCCGGCCGGGGATACGACCAAGTAGGCCCTTTTCGCTGCCTCCGCGGCTGATGACACGGCCATTTGTGCCCGAATGGCGGAATCCGCTTCTCATACTTGAGCTCGTGGACGACCTTCGCGGCAAGACTGTCCTTCTCACCGGCGCCTCGACCGGCTTGGGTCCTCACATCGCTCGGCGACTGCATCGCGAAGGCGCTCGGCTCGTGCTGTCCGCCCGCAACGAAGAAGCGCTGACCAAGCTTGCGAAGGAGCTCGGCGACGCTCGCGTCGTGGTGGCCGACCTTTCCCGCCATGGCGAGCCCGAGCGGCTCGCGAAGGAAGCGGGCGAGGTCCACGTCCTCGTCTCCAACGCGGGTGTGCCGGCCAGCGGGCGCCTGGTGACGTTCAAGGTCGAGCACCTCGACAGGGCGATCGCAGTCAACCTCCGAGCCGGCATAGTGCTTGCCCGCGAGCTCGCGCCGGCGATGATCGCTCGGAAACAAGGCCACATGGTTTTCATGGCCTCGGTCGCGGGCAAGGTGCCTTCGCCTGGTTTCGTGGTTTACACCGCGACCAAGTTCGGGATCCGCGGCTTCGCCCTCGCGCTGCGCGAGGAGCTCTGGAGCACTGGGGTCGGGGTGTCGGTGATATCGCCCACCTTCGTCAGCGAGGCGGGCATGTGGGCAGAGACCGGCCTCAAGGCCAACCCCATGGCCGCCGAAGTGACGCCTGGACGCGTGGCCGAAGCAGTGCTGACCGCGATCACCAAGAACAAGGCCGAGGTCGACGTGATGCGGTTGCCGCTGCGCGTCAGCCTCAAGGTGATGGCAGTGGCGCCGAACCTCTTCATGGCTGGGCTCCGTGCCTCGGGCGCTACCCGCGCCTCAGACGCGGCCGGCGACCGGCAGACCAACAAGCGCTAGGCGCTAACATGAGAGTCACCATGCGCCGCTACGTACCCGTATCTGTACGCAAGCCGGCGCAGTCGCGCTAAGCGACGATCCCCGCCGGCGCGCCGACCGCACCCCTTAGACCAAGCACGCCCATATGAGCAAGACCATCTCCGATATGCCGACCGCGTATGACGCCGGGGCCATCGAGCCCGGCTGGTACGCGCGTTGGGAGCTGGCCGGCCTGTTCACGGCCGATGCGAGGAGCCCCAAGCCGAAGTACTCGATCTGCTTGCCGCCGCCCAACATCACCGGCGAGCTGCACATGGGCCACGCGCTGAACCACACCCTTCAGGACATCTGCTCTCGATACCGGCGTATGGCCGGGTACGAGGTGCTGTTCCTTCCCGGCACCGACCACGCCGCGATCGCCACGCAAAACGTGATCGAGAAGCAGCTGGCCGCCGAAGGAAAGACAAAAGAGCAGCTCGGTCGCGAGGCATTCCAGGCTCGTGTCAGCGAGTGGTACGCGGAGGTTGGGGAGACCATCGTGAGCCAGGACCGGATCCTCGGCGCCTCACTGGACTGGAGCCGCCTGCGGTTCACCATGGATGATCCCTATGTGCGGTCCGTGATGACCGCCTTCGTGGCTTTCTACGACCGCGGATGGATCTATCGCGCACCGCGAATCGTCAACTGGTGCCCGCACGATCAGTCGGCCATATCGGACCTCGAGGTGAAGTGGCAGGAGCACCACGACACTCTCTACTACATCCGCTATCCGATCGAGGGCGGCGGCGACGTCGTCATCGCGACGGTGCGGCCCGAAACGATGCTCGCCGACACCGGTGTGGCCGTCAACCCGACCGATCCCCGCTACCAATCGATCATCGGCAAGACCGCGATCCTGCCGCTGGTCGGCAGGAAGCTGCCTTTAGTCGGTGACGAGGCGGTCGAGAAGGACTTTGGCACTGGCGCGCTCAAGGTCACCCCGGGCCATGACCCGATGGACTACGACCTCGGCCAGAGGCACGGACTCGAGGTGATCAACGGCATGCACCCCGACGGTCGGATGAACGTTCCCGGCCTTGCCTACGACGGCCTGCCGGCGCTGGAGGCGCGCGAGCGGGTGGTGCAAGACCTCAAGGCCCAAGGCTTCCTGGTCAAGGAAGAGCCCTACACGCACGAGGTCGGTCACTGTGACCGGTGCGACACGGTCATCCAGCCGCTGATTAGCGAGCAGTGGTGGCTGCGCATGGACAAGATGCGGGACAAGGCCCTGGCGGCGTCCGCCGAGGGCAAGGTGCGCTGGCACCCCGAACGCTACGAACGCACCTACCTCGATTGGCTTCACGGCCTTCGCGACTGGAACATCGGACGCCAGCTGTGGCTGGGCCATCGGGTGCCCGTCTACTACTGCGCGAACGGCCACCGAACTGTCTCGGTCGAGCGCCCCACCGAATGCGCCGAATGCGCGAACGGCCAGATCACCCAAGACACGGACGTGCTCGACACGTGGTTTTCGTCCGCTCTGTGGCCGTTTGCAACGCTCGGCTGGCCCGACCAGACAGAAGACCTCCGCGCCTTCTACCCAAACGACATGAACAGCACAGCGCGAGAGATCATCAATCTCTGGGTCAGCCGGATGATCATGACCGGTCTCGAGTTCATGGGCGAGGTGCCGTTCTCCGACGTGGCCATTCACTGCCAGGTCCAGGCAACTGACGGACGGCGGATGTCGAAGTCGCTCGGCACCGGCGTCGATCCGCGTCGGCTCATCAGCAAATTCGGCGCCGATGCGGTCCGCGCCTGGGCGGCGTCGGTGGCCATGTCGAGCCAGGACGTCCGCTTCGACGAGACCAGGGTCGAAGGCTACCGGCGTTTCTGCAACAAGCTGTGGAACGCGACGCGCCTGGTGCTCGGCAGCGTCGGCGACAAGGCGGTGCCCCCAGTCCCGGACCCGGATGACGTGGAGCTCATCGAAGACCGCTGGATCCTTTCGAGACTTGCCGCGGCCTCAACGGATATCACCCGCGGCATCGAAGAGTTCACATTCCAGAATTCGATCGGCGCCGCCTACACGTTTGCCTGGAACGAGTACTGCGATTGGTGGCTGGAGGCGGCCAAGGATCGACTTCGTGCGGGCGATCCCGCGGCGCTGGGCATCGCGGTGTTCTGCCTCGACAACCTGTTCCGACTGCTGCACCCGTTCATGCCTTTCGTAACTGAGGAGCTGTGGAGCCGTATGCCAGGGCATGGCGACTTCCTCATGCGGACGAGGTGGCCGGCAGACCTGACGAGGTATGGCGACGGGCAGGCGGAGTTCGAGTTCGAGAGCTTGATGCAGGCCGTCGAGGAGATCCGCTCGTATCGCAAGACTGTGCCTGGCGCACCCATGAAGGGCGGCGCCGTGAAGCTGTCCGAGCCGGCCGGGCCAGACTGGGTGCGGGTGCTTGCGGTGCTCGCCAAGGTGGCGGTCGTCGATGAGCTACCGCCCGGAAAAGCCAATGGCCTCACCGAAGGCAGCATCGTGTTCCCGACGGCGGCCGCGGCCGAACCCGCCGTCATCGCCAAAAAGAAAGCCGAGCTTCAGAGGGAGCTCGATCGGGTCGAAGCGAGACTCGACAATCCGGAGTTTCGCGCCAAGGCTCCCGAGTCGGTGATCGCGGAGATGGAAGCGAGGGCTGAGGAGCTGAGGGCCGCAATCGACCGTTTGGAATGAGCCTTTACCCTTAGGGCGCGCATGCCCTCCATCGCCCTCCTTGCGCCCGTCGTCATACCCCTTCTTGCCGCCGGCGCGCTCGCGCTCTGCGGGGTGGCCGGTTGGAAGATCGGTCGCATCGTGCTCGGGGTGGGCTCGTGGGGGGCGATCCTCGTCCTCATCGCCCTCTGGGCCCCGGTCCGAGCCACCCAGGAGTTGAGTCTCGGCCAACTGGGTTTCGGCGCCCCATTGCACCTGCGTCTCGATGGGGTCGGCTTCGCGTTCGCGCTGATGGTGATGGTCCCGTCGGCGGTTCTTCTGACGCTGCAGCCGCGCGCGTGGCAGGAGGGCACCGTAGCGGCCCTCGGGCTGGCGGCCGCGGTGCTGGCTGTGGAAGCCGGAGGGGTCTTGCTGACCGCGTTGGCGGGCGGTGCTGCGGCCACGCTTGCCGTGGTCCAGCTCGATGTCGAGGACCCTCGGGCGTCCCGCCCGCCGTGGGGCATGCTCCTGGCGGCATGGCTCGCCCTGAGCTGGGTCGGGACCATCCTGCAGGTCCGAGGCGGTACCGCCGACTACGGCGCGGTGCCGGTCTCGGCCCTGACCGTGCCTGTCTTCACAGTGCTGGCCGCGGCCGCGCTCACAGCCTCGGGTTTGTTTCCGTGGCGTGGATGGGCTTCGCAGCTGTGGGGGCGGCCGGCGCTGCGCGCCGCCGGGATGTCGGTAGCGACCCTTTATCCATTGGGCTTCTACCTCCTGGTGCGTGCATACGACATGGGCGACGGCCATTACCCGCAGTTCTGGCTGCAGGCGGTCCTGGCCGCGCTGGGAGTGCTCGTCGCGTTCGGCGCCGCCGCCCGTGCCCAGGCCGCAAGCACTCGTCGCGAGTACCTCGGCGAGGTGATCCCCGGCCTGGGTGGTTTCGCGCTCATGGGCATCAGCCTCGGCACGCCGCTCGGCCTGGTCGCGGGTCTGGCGACACTGGTCGTCGCAGCAGTCCTGGCGGCATGTCTTCCGCTTCTGCCGGATAGAGCCGGCACCGCGTCGCTGGTGGCGATCGCAGCCGCGGCCGGGCTGCCGCCGGGACTCGCTTTCGGAGTGCGCGTGATTGGGCTCGAGGCTACGTTCGAAGCCGGCAACCTCCTGGGCCTGCTTGGCATCGCGGGCGCTGCGACGTGGATCGTGTCGATGATTGGGGCGGCCCGCGCCATCGGCCTGCCTGCGGGCCGCGGCCACCCGGCGAGCGAGACCGCGCCTCGAGTCGCGATGGGCCTGGCGGCCGCCACTGTGGTCGCGGGCCCGGCCCTCGGCCTCGTCCTCGCGGTCTTGGCGATGCCCGCGCTGAACGACGTCATGCCGGCCGGGACCGGAGTGCCCGCGGCCGGGGTCGCGTCCATCGTGACGGTCTCGACCGTGCTGCCCGCACTGGCGCTCTTCACGCCCGTGCTGCTTCTCGGATTGGTCGCGTACATCGGTGCGGGCCCTCCTTTGGTGCGCGTGCAGGCCCGCCCTGCGTTGTTCCCCCTGCCGGCCACGGAGCTGATCGGTCGCGTACGGGAGCGGCTGCGCGCCGCCACCGTCCCCGACCAGTACCGCTCGTTGGTCGACTTGCGAGCGCTGGAGGCGGCGGCGACCGGAGGTGGCCCGCTGCTGTGGCTGGCGGCGCTGGTAGCACTGGCGTTCGCGGTCACGCGTTGACCACCTTGACGCCGAGCCTGTTGTGACAGCTGCGGCGGGCTTTGCGGCCTGGGTCGGCGCGGCGGTCATAGTCCTGGCCGACGGCCGTCGCGGCCTGGCCGCCGGCATCGGTTTCGTGGCCCTCGGGTTCACCGTGCTCGCATGGACCGACGGCCTTTGGCCGGCGGGCGTCATCCTGCTCGCCGGCGGGGCCGTTTCCGTTTTCGAGCTGGTGCGTACGGGCCCGCAGGAGTGGGGATTGATGCCACCGGGCTCTACATCCCGGCTGATCCTGGCTGTCGTCGGAGGCATCCTGTCGCTCTGGGTGGCCGCATCGGTCACGACTGGCCCCGGCGCATCGCTGCGGTTTGCGTCACTGGCCGTGCTCGGACTGATGGCCGGCCGGCTGCTCCAGAGTCAGCGCTCCATCGCGATCCTCACAGCCGCAGCCGCCCTTGCCATGGCCCTGGCCGGCGCCGCCGGCCTGGCGCCAAATGGCGCCGGGTTGGCGCCTTATCTCTTCGGGGCGCTGATTGCGGCCGGCGCACTGCTGCTCCCAGCCGCGGAGTCTCGTGGAGCCTGAGCTCGGGCTGGGCCTATCGATCTCACCTTTGAGCAGGGCCCTGTTGCTGGCCGCGGCCGCATCGCTGGCCCTTGTCGTCACGTTCGCCCCGCAGCGGGCTGAGCGTGCCGTCCTACTGAGATGGGGACTGGCCGGCATTGCCGGGATGGCCGCCATCGCGGCGGCGCCGAGCCTCGACCTGGTCATCCTCGTGACGCTCGCGATAGCGTTGCTCCAGGCGGCCGTCGCGACGGGCCGGCGCCCGCTCGCGGCTCGCCTGCGCGCGCCGGCCCTCGCTGTCGCGCTGCTCGGAGCCGGTCTGGTCTTCGCGCGGATCGACGGCGCGCCGATCCTGGCCAAGCTCGCCGCCGTCGGACTGGTCGCGGGTCTGGCCGCGGCAGTCGGCATCCTGCCGTATATCCACGAGTTCGACCCAGACGAGGTGACGGCGGCATCTCCCATCGCGTGGATTGCGTTCGTCGGGCCGATCCTCGCCCTCGAGATCGTCACACGCGGGCGAGATCTCATCCCCTCAGCCGCAGCCGCGTTCGGCGCCATGCTGATCGGACTCGGCCTTCTCAACATCCTTTGGGGAAGCCTCGCCTCCTGGTTTTCTGAAAAGGGCGCGTCCGCCTGGCATTTCTCCTTCATGGCGGACTGGGGTCTTGTGATGTGCGCATTCGGCGTGCCTGTGGCAGACGGGCAGGCGGCGGCCGTGCTCGTCATGTACGGCATCCTGCTCAGCCGGCTGCCCCTTTACCTGTGGTCGCGCCAGTCGCTACGCGAGAGGATTCAAACCGACCGGCCTGTCAACCTGCTGGCGGCAGCGATGCTGGCGGGGTCCGCGCCGTTCGCAGGATTCGCGGCCAGGGTCCTGTTGCTCCGCGGGGCCACCCAACTCTACTGGCCGCTGGCGCTCGTGATCGCAATCGGTCTGTTGCTTTGGCTGCCGCCATCGCTACGTCTTGGCCGGAGCCTCGGGCTGCCACGAGGGAGGCAGGCGGCGGGCACCGCGATCGCGCTCGCGTTCAGCGTAGCGATCGGACTGTATCCACAGCCGATCCTTTCTCTGGCGGGACTGTGAAAACCCCACGAACTCTGAGGCTGCGCCATGAGTTCGCGGGGACCCCGAAATGATCCAGTTCCTGGCGCAGCTCGCCACTCATAGCGTCGCCCTGTTGCTATATCCCGGTCTCGCCACCATGGCCTTGTTCGGCAGCGCGGCCGAAAGCATCTGGGTGCGAGTGTCGGAAAAGCGCTGGGTGTCGCCGGAATTGCCATGGCACCGGCCGTCGGCGGTGCTGGCCACGGTCGCCCTCTCCTCGATGCTCGCGTCTGTCCAGCTTTCGGCTCCGTTCAACCCCGTGCCGTCGGACGAGCGCAACCTGATCGTGGCCGCAATCGCTTTGGGGCTCACCGTCTGGGCCGAGCTCGCCCTCGGCATCGAGCTGTTCGGCGAGCCGGGCTTGCTGCTCGTGGTTCAGTGCTGCTGGCTCGTCGCTGTGCTCGGTCCCGCCGTCGAGCCGCAGAGCCTGCGTCCGCAGGTGCTGGGCCAGGTGCTGGTCCCGTCGCTGCTTCCGCTCAAGGTGGCCAGTGGAGCCCTGTACCTGTTGTGCCTGCCGGCGCTGCTCAAGCTCTGGCCGCTGCCCAGGCCTGGCGAGAGGCGCGCGCGACTGCGGCTCGATGCGATGCGGGTGCTGTGCTGGTGGCCCTACTGCGGACTGTTTGCCACGCTCTACTTTCCGCCGGTGGCCTCCGATCCCTTAGGCATCGCTCGATTCCTGGGCACGAGCCTGGCCGTGGGCGCTTTCTGCGTCGTCGCGGGTTGGTATCTCGGCCGGCGCGGCGCCGCGCCGGCGCGCGGCGTCTACCGAAACGCGATCGCCCCCTTTGCCGGGCTGGTACTCGGGCTGGTGGTGCTGACCTCGATTTTTCTCCGGTGAGCCACTAACACACCGGCCGCCTTCGGCCTGGTCCAGTCGGTCTCCGGTAATATCACCGTTCGTGCCCAAGCCTGATGCATCGCTATCGGCCGTCATCGTCAGCGGCGGCAAGCAGTACCGAGTAGCGCCGGGAGACAGAGTCCTGGTCGACCGCCTCGCCGCCGAGCCCGGCTCGTCGGTGAAGCTGGACCGCGTCCTGCTCGTCCGCGACGGCTCGGAGATCAACGTCGGCTCGCCCGCGATCGCGGGCATGGTCGTTGACGCCAAGGTGCTGGCGCATAGCCGCGGCCCGCGGATCGAGACCCTGAGATACAAGTCCAAGAAGCGCGTTCGGGTGCACCGCGGCGGCCGCGCGGACTACACGGCGCTGGAGATCCTTGCGGTCGGCGGCCTGACTGTGGCGACCGGCACGGAAGTCGAGATCGAGACCAAGCCCTCGAAGGGCAAGGCGTCATCGAAGCGCCGCGCCAAGGCGCCCGAGGCAAAGGCGGAAGTCATTGCTGAGGCGGAGACCGAGACGAAGGTAGAGGCAGAGGCGGAGAAGCCTAAGCGCGTCACCCGCAAGAAGCAGGACACTAAATAGAAAGATGGCTCACAAGAAAGGCGGCGGCTCGTCCCGGAACGGACGCGACTCCAAGCCGCAGATGCTGGGCGTGAAGATCTACGCCGGGCAGGCGGTCGACGCAGGCGCGATCCTGGTTCGCCAGCGCGGGACCCGGATTGCCCCCGGCACCGGCGTCGGGCTGGGCCGCGACCACACCCTGTTCGCACTCGTGCCGGGCCAGGTTCGATACGAGCGGGTGGGCAAGGACGGCCGGCGCGTCAGCATCGTCGCGCAGTAGCAGCAAGCGACGGGCGTTCGTCGACTCGGCGCGGGTGGTCCTGCGCGCCGGGCATGGCGGCCGCGGCTCATCCTCTTTCCGCCACGAACCCTTCGTCCCCCGCGGCGGCCCTGATGGCGGCGACGGCGGCCACGGCGGTGCGATCGTTCTGAAGGCGACCACCCAGCTCACTGACCTGTCCCTCTACAAGCGCCGGTCGGTCTGGCAGGCCGAGCCCGGCGCGGATGGGGCGGGCGGGCGCAAGACTGGCCGCACCGGCGCCGACCTCGAGCTAGAGGTGCCGGTCGGCACGCTGGTGCTCGACCCTGATGGGGGGCTGATCGCCGACCTTGCCCACCCCGGCGCCACGGCAGTGGTGGCGCGGGGCGGAGCTGGCGGTCGCGGCAACGTGCATTTCAAGAGTTCGAGGCGTCGCGCACCCGACTATTCCGAGCCAGGGCTCAAGGGCGAGGAGCTGACCGCCACCCTCGACCTGAAGCTGATCGCGGACGTCGGCCTGGTGGGGGCGCCCAATGCGGGCAAGTCGTCGCTGCTGTCCGCGCTGACGGCAGCGCGGCCAGAGGTGGCGAACTATCCGTTCACCACCCTCGATCCCGCGCTCGGCGTGGCCGAATCCGCGGGCGGTCGTTTTGTGATCGCCGAAATCCCCGGGCTCGTGGAAGGCGCATCGCGCGGCGCCGGGTTGGGACACCGCTTCCTACGCCATGCGGAACGCACGCGCGTGCTCGTCTACGTCGTGGATGGCTCGTCGGCCGATCCCTGGAAGGATGTGGCGGCGGTGATGGCGGAGGTCGAGAGCTTCTCGCCTGAGCTTGCCGGCCGTCCACACATCACGGTGGTCAACAAGCTGGACCTCAAGGAGACTCAAGAACTTCGCAAGCGTTCGCGGCGCAAGGGGGTCCATTTCGCTTCCGCGTTGACCGGAGCCGGCTTGCGTGAGCTGACGGATGCGATGCTGAGCGCGATCGCGAGCGCGCCCGAGCCGAGGACGCCGGCCCGGCCGCCGACGATCAAGCTGCCGGTGATAAGCCCCAACCTGGTGGTCGAACGGAAGACGTGGGGGTTCGAGGTCCAGGGCGGACGAGTCGAGCACCTCGTTCAGCACACCAACCTCGACTCTGAGGGTTCGCTCGAACGCTTTCAGATCGAGCTCGACCGCCTTGGTGTCAACGAAGCTCTGGAGGGGGCCGGGGTCGAGCCTGGGGACACGGTCCGCATCGGCGGGATCGAGTTCGAATACCAGCCGTGAGCTCGATGGACGGACGTATCGGAGTGCTGGGTGGGACCTTCGATCCCATCCACATCGGGCACCTCGCGGCCGCGAAGGCGGCGATCGGTTGCGCGCGTCTCGACTGCGTCCTCTTCATGCCCAGCGGCCAGCCCCCACATCGGCCCTCGGCGGCCGCGAGCGCGGAGCACCGACTCGAGATGACCCGCCTGGCCACTTCCGAGGACACGCGCTTCGCTGTTTCGGACCTCGAGCTGCGGCGCCCTGGCCTGTCGTACACATCCGACACGCTTCGCGAGCTGCACGCGCTCCATCTAAGCGCGGAGCTGTTCCTCATCCTGGGCTGGGATGCGGCCAGGCAGTTCAGCACCTGGCACCGGCCCGAGGGGGTGCGAGAGCTGGCGACGATCGTGGTGGTCGCGCGCCCTGGCAGCGCGTCGCCCCAGCACGCGTACCTCGAGGCGGCGGGCCTCGGCGGCGACCGCGTGATCCTCTGCCTGGAACGCACGCCCGACGTATCCGCCAGCGAGATCCGCGGTGACATCAAGAACGGGCGATCGATCGTGGGCAAGGTGCCGCCCGCGGTCGAGCGATACATCGCAACGCATCACCTGTACGCTGAATAAATTGGCGCGGATCTCACGAGCACCGACGCCCCTGCAGCTGGCCCGGCTGCTGCGAGGCGCGGCGGTCGACAAGAAGGCATGGGACGCCGTCGTCATCGACGTCCGCGACAAGACCTCGATTGCCGACTACTTCGTAGTGTGCGAGGGAGAGACCGACCGTCAGGTGCGCGCGATCGCCGACGGGATGGTCGATGCGGCCAAGGACCGCCGGCTCAAGCCGATCGCGGTGGACGGGTACGACGACGCGACCTGGATCCTGCTCGACTTCGACTCCGTGCTCGCCCACGTTTTCCTGCCTGGCGAGCGCTCGTACTACGACCTGGAAAGCCTTTGGGGCCGGGCGGATAAACGTCGTAGAAAGGCCGGCTAGCGGCATAGGATTGGTGGGCCATGGCGCACCCGGTGGGCGGTCGAGGTAGCTCCCGTGGCCCTCAGCCGTCGTTCGGCGACCTCGACAAGCCGCTGTACACGATCAGCGTGGCGGCGGAGATACTGGAAACCCACCCTCGCACGCTCATGCTTTATGAGGACGCCGGCCTCATCGAGCCTTACCGCACCTCCACCAACCGGCGCCGCTACTCGCAGCGGGACATCAGCAAGGTCCAGGTCATCCAGCACCTGACCCGCGAGAAAGGCGTGACCCTGGCAGGCGTCAGGCACATCCTCAGCTTGTTCGAGACGATGAAAAAGCATCGGGTCGAGCCCCCGGGCGACCTCAGGGAAGTCTTCGACCGTTACGCGCAGATCATCTAGATAGACAAGAGTGGAGCCTTAGGCCGGATTTACTGTCCCCCCTGCGACCTAGTGCAGGGACTTCAGGATCTGGATGATCGCCGGACCGAGGAGCACGATCCAGAGCACCGGGAAGATACAGCCCACCATCGGGAAAACCATTCGGGACGAGGCCGATGCGGCCCGCTCCTGCGCGGTCTGGCGCTGGCGCCGGCGCATCTCCGTCGCCTGGACCCTCAAGAGCCGCGCGATGGGTACGCCCATCTGGTCTGACTGCACGATCGATTCGATGAGGTGATGGAGGTCGGCGACACCGGTCGTCTCGGCCATGTGCTCCAGCGCGGCCATACGAGGCCGGCCGAGCCTTATCTCGCGCAGCACCTTGCCGATCTCGTCCCCGAGCGCGTTGTGAAACCGTTCCGTGATGCTCAGGAGCCCTTCGTCGAGGCTCATCCCGGACTCCACGACGAGGGTCAACAGGTCGGTGGCCTCCGCGAGTGAGCGCTCGATCTGCACGCGCCGCTGCGAGATCCGCTGTTCGAGCCAAAGCCTGGGCGTCCAGTATCCGACGAATGCCGCGATGGCACCGGCTACCGGCGCCACCACAAGCGTTGGGATGGGCAGGCTTATGAGCAGCCCGAGGCTGAGCCCGATGATGGCGAAGAGCGCGCCCACGCCATAGCGAACCGCCTGAAACCCGGCGGGCGTGAGGCCGCCGGGGTCACCGGCGCGGCTCAGCTTCTGCCGCAGCGGCGCTGTCTCGTGAGCGGGCATGCGCGAGGCGAGAGGCCGGGCCAGCGCTTCGAGCTGCTTGATCCAGGTCGTGCGCACGGCGGGTGGCGCCCACGCGCCGTTGGTGGCCGCGACCGGCTTGGTCTGATCGATGGCCACGAAATAAGCGACGACCACGATCGCGCAGATGACGCCTGCAGAAATCGCGATGAGGAATGGAGTGGTCATGCTTGCAACGCGGTCATGCGCCGGATGATGACGTTGCCGATCAGGATCAGCAGGCCCGCCACGCCAAGCAGGACGTATCCGACAAACGTGCTGGTCATCGGGGCAAAGTAGCCCGGGACGAAAACGTAAAGGCCCAGCCCGAGCAGTATCGGCAGGCCGGTGATGATGGTGGCGGAGGCTCTCGACTGAGCCGTGAGCACGCTCATGTCGCGCTTGGTCTGGACGCGGTCGCGAAGAGTGTCGGAGATGTTGTCGAGCACCTCGGCAAGGTTGCCTCCGACCCGAGTGTGCAGAAGGATCGCAGTGACGATGTACTCGAGGTCCGGGCTGTCGATTCGCAGCAGCAGCGCACTCAGCGCATCCTCCACTGAGGTGCCGAGGGTGATCTCGGTGGCCACCCGCTCGAACTCAGTCGAGACCGGTGGCTGCGACTTGGAGGCGACCGTCTCGAGCGCTCGGTCGATTGCATAGCCGGTCTTGAGCGAGTTGGAAAGCAGCTGCAGCATCCCACCCAGCTGCTCGTCGAACATGTTCTGGCGGCGCCGCTGCAGGTAATTGACGACGAGAGGCGGGACCACGAAGCCCACGGCGGCAATCACGATCGGTCCGATGGAGATGCCGAAACGGAACAGGCCGATCAAGGCCCCCAGCGCTACGGCCCCGATGCGGATCAGGAGGTACTCGGCCGGGGTGATGTTGAGCCCGGCCCGCGCGAGGTCTTCGGTCAGCGTGGGACGGCCGCGGACCCGTCGTCTAAGGCTCAAGCTATCGGCCGCCGGGCGAAGGAGCCGCTCTACGAGCTCCCTTGGGGTCGCCCGTGGAGGGGGTTGGAGATCGTCGGCCCGAGTGCGCTCCTTGCGGATGCGGTCAAGGCTCCAGAAGAACACGGCGATTGCCGCCGCCATGGGCACCGCCACCGCCAGGAGGCTCCTGAGGTCCATTTGCCTAAAACAGCGTCGGGTACGCCTTCTGGATGATCGGCAGCGTGACCCCTTTGGCCGAGTCGATGCTGGGGCAACCAGGATCCTTGGCCGTGTTGTCGGGCTGCAGATAGTCATGGAACGACTCGAGCGAATACTTCATTGCGGCGTATTGCAGGAACCAGGTGATGACCTCCGCCTGACACTGGGTCACGACGACGGTGAGGCTGCTGGCCCCTGACGTGCTCCCGCCCGAGCTGCCCTCACCGACACGGATGACATGCAGGTTGGTGAAAATCGTCATCGAGGCGACGTGGCCGGCAGTCGAAACCGTCGCAATCACAGAGATGTAGTCGCCCGGCTGGATGAAACCCGCCACGCCCTGCTGCTCGCTCGTGGGGATGGTCAGCGCCACGAAGCCCGATGGGATCGGCAGATACTCCGACTGTGAGCCCAGCGCCTGGCTCGCCCGGACGACCTCATTGGAGGTGATCGCTTGCCCTGACAGGATCGTTACCAGGGGGATCATGCCCTGGACGTCCGTGATCTTGGCGAAGAAGACCTGTGGATAGTTGGAGGCGACCGGGATCCTCTTGACCTCGAGCGAGGCGGCGTCGATCGGCAGGCGAGGCGCCAGGTCCTTGGTGGCGACCACCACAGACTGGTATGGCACGTTGCTCGTTGTGCCGGCGTTCAGCGCCACGAGCACGAAGGCCCCGATCACGAGCAAAGCCAGAACAATTCCGAGGAGGGTGAACGGGCGCCTGGAGGTCAGGGCTCTAAAAGTGCTCAAGGCCGACCCATCATAGGCAAGATATCCGCGGTGCCGTCACAGTTAAGTCCCGCTTCGCGCCCTGCCAGGAAGCGCCAGTCAGGGCAGTCGATGGTGGAGTTCGCCCTGTCGTCCGTGGTCCTGATGCTCATCATCGGCGGGCTGATCGACATCGGTCGGGCGGTCGCGGTGTCGGAGGTGCTGTCGAGCGCGGCCCGCGAAGGGGCCCGCTACGGGGCCCGGTTCAATGCGCCCAACCTTGCGCACACATTCCTGACTGACGGGCAGATCCACGGGGTGGTTGATGCCGCCCTGACCGCGAGCTCGCTGCCGGCCTCGACCCTCAAGAACCCGAGCACGACCTGCCCCGCCCCGACCGACGGCAACGCCTATCACAACCCACCCTACGCCGCCTCCGCCTACCCCGCGAGCGCGAACCAGGTCTGGCTCTACATCTGCTACGACAACACGCCGGGGGTCGACTTCACCAGCCCTCCCAACAACCAGAGCCTGCAGGACCTCAACGTGATCGTCCTCTACTCATACGGGCCGCTGACCCCGTTGATCAGCGCCCAGTTCGGCACCTTCCACATGGCTGCCAACGAGCACATCACGGTGCAGGGCCCGTGAGGTCCAGCCCTCGGAAATTCTCCGGCCAGGAGTCCCAGGCGCTGATCGAGTTCGCGCTCATCTCGCCGGTGCTCTTGCTGCTGCTCTTCGGCATCGTCGACATCGGGCGCGCGGTCTTCTACTACGACACGATGGGCCATGCTGCTCGCGAGGGGGCTCGCACCGCGGTGCAGGCGCCAGACCGCCTGCCCACGAACGCGGACGTATTGACCGCCGTCGTATCCCAGCTGGCAGGCGTCCAGGCTTCGGAGCCGTGTCCGCAAGGCCCGATCAGCAGCGCGACACCTCCTGACAACACCGCCTGGGTCTATGTGACGGAGCCCACCCCGCCCTCAACAGTCGAGACCAATCCGCCGATGAATGCGCCCGGCGGCGAGTACTCGGCCGCCGCTGCCGGCTCGTGCAGCGCCACCAATCCCGCCGCCGGCAACGCCCCGTTGCAGGTGACGATCCGTTTCAACCTGATCCTCATCACCCCGGTGGTAGCGCAGGCCACCGCCAATCACATCGTCATCACAGCCACCGCCATCTTCAAGACGGAATATTGATGAGACTCTCTCAAGCCTCCCCGCGATTTCAACGTGGTCAGGCGATCGTGCTCATCGCGATCATGCTGGCGGTCGTGGTGGGCATGGCAGCGCTCGCGATCGATGGGTCGCGCGCCTATGCGCTGCGCCGTGACCTCCAGGCTGCCGTCGACGCGGCCGCGCTCGCGGCAGCAGACAACCTTCAGCAAACGGGCAGCTACATCCTCGCGGAGCAGGCGGCGACGGCCAGCTTCGGCACCAACGTGCGGCTTTACAACGCTCCCTCATGCTCCGGCTACGCGGCACCATCCGCCACCCAGAATCCGCGGACAATCACCTGCAATTACGCCGACACCGTTCTGACTCAGAGTGTGACGGCGCTCGGTCCGGCCGGCACCCAGTTCACCATCACCGCCTCCAGGTTGCTCGCTCTTGCGTTCGCGCGCATCCTGACCAATGGGACCATTCCCCGGCTTTCCGCTACTGCTTCAGGGGGAGTGAACAACCTCCTGTATACACCGACGATCGCGGCCCTGAGCCAGGCGGGGTGTGGAGGCGTGGCCGGCAAGGCGATCTCGGTGGCGGCGGTCGGCTCAGTGAGCGTGGTGGGTGACGTGGTTTCCAGCGGCGCCATCTCCGTCCCAGGGTCGGCGCAGGTCGCCGGCGATGTCTATGCACGCTGCCAGTCATCGGTCGCGAACGTCACGACGACATGCTATCCAAGCGGCAACGCGACCCCGTGCACGTTTCCCGACGTCGCCGGCACCACGAAGTCGGGCTACAATTTCGTGGATCCGAACTACCCCCCGCCCGCCGTGGTTGCCGGCAGCCAGGCAACGCCTGCCAGCAACGTGGTGCTCCTGCCTGGAACTTACGCCGCGGACCCTGCCATCGCAGCAGGCAAGTGTTATTTCCTGAGCGGCGGCGCTTACGGATGGCCGAGCGGCTACACCAGCAACGGTGGCTTCGTCAGCAATGAGCTCAAGCCACTGGATGAACCCAACCCCACCAACAACACGCTACTCGCGACCCAGCAGTTTTGGAACACAAACGGCGTCAACTGCGCGGGCGCTTTCGGGATCAGCGCGATCGGAGGAAGCGCCATCCCGAAGGGCACCTGGGCACTAGAGCTCACCTCGGCACGGACGGACACCTACGGCGGCGTGACCTACAAGCGGGAGAGCGCTCCCTCCATTTGCCGGACCGTGTTCGTTGATTTGGGACAGGTCGTCCAGCTCCAAATCAGCAACGTACCGGGAGCGACGTCGTACGGCGCCTATGTGTCTCCTCCGCCTAATGGGTGCGCAGGTCCTTTCGGCCTTGCCGCCTACATCCCCGTGGTTGGGAGCGTCCAGAACAACAGTACGGTGGGCACCTGCCCAGCGTTCACGGGCACGTCGTGCAGCCTGGGCAACCAGACTCTGCTCATCGACGCCCCGGTCCTCGGCTTTAAGTTTGCGCCCAACGCCCTGGCTCCGCCGGGGACGTTCCAAGCGTATCCACCGGACAGTGAGACAGCACCGCTGCAGTCGGGCTTGCCCAACCAGAACCCCAACCGAGGTACACCGCCAGCCGGGGATCGGGCCAATGAGAACCAGTGCGAGACCGTGGCCGCCGCGTTGACCCCGTGTCCTGGGCCCATCACTCCTGGCGCGGTCGTTTTCAAACTCCCGAACGGCAGTTGCTTGAACGACACGAACGGGGGCGACAACTTCGTGTTCAGCGGCTACCAGTACGACTGGGTCGTGATCTACGAACCTGGAGCCGCCAATCCTCCGGCCAACGCATGCTCGAACGTGATGGGGGCGGCTGGCAACTCAGCGTACATAGGACTTGTCTACCTTCCGTCCGCGAGTCTCAGCGTGCCGAGCAGCGGGGGATTCCGCGCCAGGGCGACCGGCGGCATGATCGCCAATACGATCACCTTCAGCGGCGTGGTTCCGATGATCGTGGGAAGCTCGGCTTACATGCCGGTTCCGCCGGCGGCGCGGCTGGTGGGTTAGTCCGGAACTCGAGGCTCGAGCTCCGCCGGCTCGGGCACCTCGGTCTCATCCCGCCGGCGCTCATGCTGCCGAGGCCGTTCCGTGACCGCGCCGTCGGCGCCGATCTCGTGCAGGCGCGCGTGGATTCCCGCCGCGGCTTTCGTATCGGCGAGCTCCTCGTAGCGACCGAGCGCGCCGTTCCACGCCGCCTTCGCGTCGTTGTTGCGCGCCAGGCCCCAGAATGCCTGGCCCCGCAGCGCCAGCGCCTCGGCCCGTTCCCGGATCTTGTCGCCTGGGAGCAACTGCAGACTTCGCTCGATGAGGCGCAGCGCCTCTTCGAAGGCGCCCACCGCCATCGCGTTCGCGGCCGCACTCGCGAGGTAGGTCGACGTCCGGACTGCGTCGGCCGACGTGCCCGCCTGGTAGAGGTGGTAGGCGATCTCGGCCGCGCGCTCGTTCGCGCTCTTGCCGTAGCTGCGCTCGAGCGTATCCGCGACGGCAAGGTGGTACGCCTGCAGGCGTGGCAGCGGCAACCCGGCGAGCACTCGCTGGCGGACGAGGTCGTGACTGAATCGGAATCGATCGGCCCCCGCCGTCCTCAGGAAATGGCTTCGGGTCGCTTCGTCGATCGCATCGCGCAGCTCGTGGCCTGACAGCTCTCCGAAGGCTTCGAGCAGAGCGATGTTGAAATCGCGGCCGATGACCGCCGCCGCGACCAGCATGCGTTGCGCAGGCTCGCTCAGCCTCTCGAGCCGGCGGCCGATGATGCCGCGCACGCTGTTGGCCAGCTCGAGGTCCTCCTCCGTAAAGCTCGCCTGCACTCGCCCTCCGCCGCCGAGCATCGTTTCCGACTCGGCCATGTAGAGGTACGAGTGCTCGATGAAAAGAGGGTTGCCTTCGGTCGCGGCCTGGATGCCGATGACCTGCACCGGCGTCAACGGCGTGTCGCCCATCGCCGCCACCATCTTCTCGACGTCGCGGTCCGAGAGCCTGCCCAGCACGATGCGCTGGGCGCGGCGCCTGCGCAGGAGTCGGGACGCTGCGGTTGTGAACGGGCGCGTCGAGTCGAGATCGGATTCCCAGTAGGTGCCGAGGATGACCACGCGGCTGCCGCCCAGGCGCTCGGCGAGGTCGCGAATAAGGAGGACGGTCTCGTCGTCGGCCCATTGCAGGTCGTCGAGCACGATCAAGAGCGGCTTGGCGCCCTGGCAACCGGTCAGGAATTCGAAGATCGCGCGGAACAGGTGCTCGCGTAGCTGGTCGGCTGGAACCTCCCGTGTCTGGGCCATTCCGCGCAGCTTCTGCCTGAGGCCCGGCACGAGCTGGGCGAGCAGAGGGCCGTTGCCGCCGACGGCATCCTGCATCGGCCTCGCGGCGGCGCTGGCCACGGCGGCCGTGAGCACGTCACGGAAGGAGCCCAGCGGCGCCACGTCCTGCTCCCTGCAGCGCCCGCTCAGCACCCACCAGCCCTTCCTCGCCGCCTCGGTGGCAACCTCAGACGCGAGGCGCGACGCGCCGATGCCGGGCGGGCCGGCGAGGAAGACCATGCCGCCCGAACCGGTGGCGGCCCGATCGAGCGTCATCCGGATATCGAGGCGCTCCTGCTCGCGCCCGACGAAGCCATCGCCGGAGGGGAGGGCGGCGGTTTGCGAGGGTGCCGCGACCGCTGTGACGTCATGCAGCCGGAAGCGGTCGGGGAATCCCTTCAGCTTGTAGCGGCCCCGATAGCCGAACTTCATTTCGGACACCGGTCCGACCAGGTCACGGACGATCTCGGAGACCAGGATCTCGCCGCCCCTGGCCTTGCCCGCCACGCGCGCGGCCACGTTGACGGCCGCGCCGAAGATGTCGCCTGCCTCCTCCACGACCTCGCCCGTGTTGATGCCGATGCGGATCTTCAGCTTGCGCTCCGGATTCTGTTTGCTGTACTCGGCAATTCCTCGCTGGATGGCGATGCCGCACTCGACCGCATGCCTCGTCGAGCCGAAGCTGACCATGACCCCGTCGCCGAGGCCTTTGATGCGGCGCCCGGCGTGCTCCGTGATCTTCTCCTCGATGATCGACTCATACGCCTTCATGATCTCGTGCGAGAGCGTGAAGCCCCGGCTGGAGAGCATCTGGGTGGAGCCTTCGACGTCCGTGAACATGATGGTCACCGTGCCCTCGCTCTGGCCGGCGGACAGGCTGCCGATGATGGTTTCCGGTGTGAGCGCTTGCGCGGGGTTGATGGTCTGCCCGAGTCCCTCGGCCACCGCCCTCAAGAGGGCGGGGTCGGCCCGGAACCCGGCCTCGCCCTGTGGATACTTGACGATCTGCAGAAGGCCCGCCCCGACGGCCTGGCGCAACTCCCGTGCCCCCGACTCCTTGCTCAGCTTGTTCGGCTTGGCGTAATCGCTGGCCTTCAGCTCGGCCCCCTCGAACGCCTGTGTGACAGCCGGGGCCAGCCGGAGGCTCAAGCCTTTGCGCGTAATGAGGCTTTCGACGACCGCCTGGATCCGGTGCGTGGCGCTGGCGCCCGCTTGGCCGGAGGCGTGCGTGACCGGCAGCATGCCCGCGAACCCGCTCGAAGCAGCGGCCGCCATGTTGCCAAGGGCGGTGGTGGCGCGAGCCATCGCTGTCGCGGCCTGCAGGGCCTGCGAGGCGTTGGAATCGTTCTCGGCCGAACCGGACGACTGCAAGCCGGACGTGGCAGCAGCCGGCGCAGCCGCGGCCAACTCGGGCGGCAGTGCGCCCGCCGCTGGGGCGGCCGCCTGCGGGCGTGGGCTCGGGGGCGGGAACTCGTACTGCGGAACCGCCTCTCGTGGTGCACCCGGTGCGGCGGCCTGCAGATCCGCGACCGCCGAACGCGCCGCGTCGATCAGCTTGCGCATCTCCTCCTGCATCTCGGGCGTGGAGGCCATCGTCGACGCGGGGGCGGATTCCGTGGCCTGAACCGTGTGTGGTGGCGGTGCCGTGCCCGGCCGGTCGGAGCTGAACGGCACGACCACCACCTGGCGGACCACTTTCTCGCCGCCGCGCTGGCCGCTAATCAACGGATCCTTGACCACCGGCATCATGCTGTCGGACCCGGCCGGGACGAACCGGGATTTGACGGGGTCGAACAGGTCCTGGTCGACCTGCACCCCGTAGAAGGCGGCCTTGTCGAGCGAGGTCGGGATGTAGCCGGTGGCGTTGTATTCGAGGCGCAGGTCCGCGCCCATGCCAAGCAGGAAGATGTCGCGCAGGATGGCGCCGTTGGAGTCGTAGCCGA
>DASWGF010000305.1:0-2290 GCA_036393875.1 Candidatus Dormiibacterota bacterium | reverse complement strand
TCCAGGCCTTGAACGCGCGTTCGAAAGCGTCCTGGGTGCAGTCCTCCGCGGCCTCGCGGTCGCGCAGCATCGTGATCAGAGTCCCCAGGATCCGCCGGTACGAGTTGCGATAAAGGCGCTCGAAGTCGGCCTCTGAACCGGCTGTGTACTCAGGAACCGCGTCCGCCGGCCCTTTCTCGCTTGACTCCGAACGAATGTTCGTATAACCTCCCCGGCGCGTGATGTCCAGCTCTCCTGCCTTTGTTTCCACTGACTTTCCGGGAGAGATAACCCTGGACCATGTCATTCCCGGTGCCGCCGCGCGTTTTGCTCCACTCCCTGCTGACATGCGCCCGGAGCTCGCGGCAGCGCTTGCCGCGCGCGGCATCGTACGCCTATACACCCACCAGGCCGACGCATACCACGCCGTTCGCAACGGCCGTCACCTGGTCGTGGTTACGCCGACCGCCAGCGGCAAGACGCTCTGCTACAACCTCCCCGTTCTCCAGCGGCTGCTCGAGCACCCCGAGCGCCGGGCTCTCTACGTGTACCCGACCAAAGCGCTTGCCCAGGACCAGCTGGCAGAGCTGAGCGCCCTCAAGTTCGGCCTTCCAATCGACGTGCGCGTCGATACGTACGACGGCGACACCGCACCTGGGCGCCGCACCGCGATCCGCGAGGCGGGCCACGTGGTGATGACGAACCCGGACATGCTTCACACTGGCATCCTTCCGCACCACACGCGCTGGCGCCGACTTTTCTCCAGCCTCGATTTCGTCGTAATCGACGAGCTGCACACCTATCGAGGGCTGTTCGGAAGCCAGGTCGCCAACGTCGTCCGCCGCCTCAAGCGCATCTGCGCTTTCTACGGGTCGAATCCCGCTTTCATATGCGCCTCGGCGACGATCGCCAACCCACTCGACCTGGCCACGAAGCTGCTCGAGGAGGAGAACATCGAGCTCATCGAGCAGAGCGGCGCGCCGCGCGGCGAGCGGCGGCTCATCTTCTACAACCCTCCGCTGATCAATCGTGAGATGGGCGTGCGCCGGAGCTCGATGCTCGAGGCGCGGCGCATCGCAGCGCCCTGGATTCGATCCGGCGTGCAAACGATCCTGTTCTGCCGCAGCCGCCTGCAGGTCGAAGTGATGCTGAGCTACCTGCGCCAGGACCTGGCCCCGCGGCTCGATGCTGGTCAGCGCGTGCGCGGCTATCGGGCCGGCTACTTGCCCCTCCACAGGCGCGAGATCGAGGCCGGCCTGCGTGGCGGAGAGATCACCGCTGTGGTCAGCACCAACGCACTCGAGCTGGGCATTGACATCGGCAGCCTCCAGGCGGCGGTCCTCGTCGGCTACCCCGGGACGATCGCCTCGACCTGGCAGCAGCTCGGGAGAGCTGGCCGTCGCTCCGGGTCCGTTGGGGTTTTCGTGGCGTCGAGCTCGCCGCTCGATCAGTTCATCGTCCGTCACCCCGACTACTTCCTGAGCTCGGACCCCGAGGAGGGACTGATCGACCCGAACAACCTGCTGCTGCTCGCCGGTCACCTTCAGGCCGGCCTTTTCGAGCTGCCCTTCGAGGCCGAAGAGAAGCTGGGCAGAATCGACGTCAGCGACCTGCTCCGGGTTTTCGAAGAGGACGGATCCGCCACGCGATCCGCTGGTCGCTGGTTCTGGAGCCGCCAGGCGTTTCCCGCCGAAGAGATCCATCTCCGGCGCATCGCCGCCGACAACGTCGTCATCATCGACACCTCGCAGCCGCGCCCGTCGGTCATCGGCGAGATGGACCAGTTCTCTGCGCCGGTGTTCTTGCACGAGGAAGCCGTCTATCTCCACGAAGGTGCGCAGTACCACGTCGATCGGCTCGACTGGGACGAGAAGAAGGCGTACCTACATCCGGTCGACGTCGACTACTACACAGACGCCCTGGCGTCCGTGACCGTGCAGGTGCTCGACACCTTCGCGGGCCCCGACGGCGAAGCGATCGCCAGAAGCCATGGCGAGGTGAAGATCACCTCGCTCGCCAGCATGTTCAAGAAGATCCGATTCCACACCCACGAGAACATCGGCTCCGGCCCGATCCACCTACCTGAGCAAACGCTGCACACGACCGGCTACTGGGTCACCGTCGACGAGGAGCTGTGGACGGCGCTCGGCCGCGAAACGCTCGAAGCAGGGCTGCAGGGTATGGCGCATTCGCTGCGCCACGTGGCCAGCATCCGGTTGATGTGCGACCCGCGCGACCTGGGCGCTGTCGCGGAGGTGCGGTCCACCACCACCCGCCTGCCGACCGTGACCGTTTACGAGGTCTACCCCGG
>DASWGF010000304.1:0-5366 GCA_036393875.1 Candidatus Dormiibacterota bacterium | reverse complement strand
GGGCCCGACGAAGCGAAAGCCCAGCGTCGAGTAGTAAGCGTGTCCACTCGCGTCGAAAGCCAGCGCCGGGTCGCCGGTCGCCTGGTAGGAGGAGTTCGAGAACACGGGGTACATCGACCACGTCTTGCCGCCGTCGAAGGTCACGTGTGCTCGCGAGAGGATGGTCTCGGTGAGGTGCCCGTCCGGGTTGAGCGTGAGCTGATAGTCGTTCGCACCGCCGATCATGTTGAGCTGGTTGGTGGGGTTCACAGCGATTGAGGTCTCGTTGTGCGGGCCCGTCGAGGTGGTCTCGCAATCCGTGTTGGCGTTGCCAGTCTGAGACGCCGTCGTGCAGATCGCAGTGCCGGTCTCGACCGCAGGGCCAGTGCCAAAGCTGGCGCCGTCGACCGGCGCCGGCGCGTTCATCACGTTGCGCGTGAAGTCGATCGGCTGCGGGTTGGTGTCGGCGGCTACTGCCAGCGTCTGGCCGACCGCAATCGCAGCGACCGCAGCCAAAATCATGATCCTGAGTCTCACCACAACCTCCTTGAATGAATCCGGAGGGGCCCCAGCGAGCTCCCCCCTGAAACCGACCTTAAGAACTTGCCACAATTTGAGCCTGCCGCGCCACTAGCGAACTTGGTGGCTAGCCCACGAGGTCGTTCATCGGCTGGGCTTGCGCCGCGTGGCCCAGGCGGCCAACACCCAGGATATCCTCGATCGTGGCCAGCAGAGAGTAATGGTCATAGGGGGCGGAGCTTTGGCGGTGCCCCCTGCCGGGCGCCAGCACCAGCGTCAGCACCTGGTTCGAGGCGCTGCCGTCATCCTCGTCCCAGGTGATGAAAAGGACGCCACCGCTCTTCCACGCTCTCGACTGGGTGATCTGCCCCACGGTCTGCTTCAGCCACTCGTCGCCGGTTGCCACCGAGCAGTCGTGCGTGTCGTGGCACCTGTCGGGCGTGATCCAGCTGAATCGCGGGGTGTTGCCCGCCAGGTCGCCTGCGAACGAGGTGAACGGCACCACGTTCGACGGGCAGGAGCCGCCGTAAAAGGCGAAGGGATTGTGGCCGGGGTCGTACGGGACCGGGCTGTTAAGGCACCCGCCCTCGCCGAGGCCTTCCATGTACGCACGCCAGGTCACGCCGCCCGATGTGAGCTGGGTGCCGAGGTCCTGCTTCGGCAGCGAGTGGTAGCTGTCGTCTGACAGTCCCCACGTGGAGCCGGATGTCAGGGCCAGGTAGTTCGGGACGCTGGGGTGGGTGATCGCGTGGTAGTTGTTCGCCACCCCGTACTTCGCCGCCAAGGAGGCGGTGAAGTCGCCAGTCAGCGCTTCCTGGGCCGAATGGTTCTCGAAGACGATCAGGAAGACGTGCCGGGCGACTCCGGGACCGCCGTGTCCGCCTCCCCCACAGGCGCTCAGCACCACCGCCGCCAGCAGGGTGCCCACCACTTTCTGTAGCCTCTTGATTTTTAGAGTGACTCTATTTATCATGTAGCTATATCAAATGGACCAGGAGGTGTTCGAGATGAGCATGACCACAGTAGGAACGACGCCGGAGAGGCTGCGAGGCCGCTGGTTGGGCCTGGCCGCCCTGACCCTCAGCGGGCTGGTGCTCGGGCTCGACATCACGATCCTCATCACCGCCCTCCCTACCCTGTCGGCCAAGCTCAACGCCACCACCGACCAGCTGCAGTGGATGTCCGCCGCCTACACCCTCGCGCTCGCGGGCTTCATGCTCCCGGCCGGGGTGCTTGGCGACCGCCTGGGCCGCAAGAAGATGCTGCTCATCGGCCTCGCGACATTCGGCATCTCCTCGGTGATCGCGAGCCAGATGACCTCGGCCAACGGGTTGATCCTGATGCGGGTCGTCATGGGATTCAGCGGCGCCATCGTCCTGCCGCTCATGCAGTCGATGCTGCCGTCCATGTTCCAGACGGACGAGCGCCAGCGCGCCATCGGCCTGGCCGGCGCCGGCGCTTTCATCGGCCTTCCGCTCGGGCCGCTGGTCGCCGGGTGGCTTCTGACTCACTACGACTGGGGCTCCATCTTCTTGATCAACGCGCCCGTGGTCGTGATCGCTGTCATCGGAACGTGGTTCTTCGTGCCGGAGAGCAAGGACCCCAACGCGCGCCGGCTCGACTGGGTCGGCGCGTTCCTAGAGGTGGTCGGGGTCACTGGGATCGTGTACGGCATCATCGAGCAGCCGATCCGAGGCTGGACCGATCTCCAGGTCGCCGGCCCGATCGCCGGCGGTGCCGTGCTGCTGGCCGCGTTCGCGATGTGGCAGCTGCGCACCAAGTTTCCGCTGATCGACCTCAGGCTTTTCAAGAGCGCCCGATTCTCATGGGCCACAGTTGCCTTTACCATCGTGGGTTTCGCCATGACGGGCGTGCTGTTCATCCTCTCGCCGTTCCTGCAGATCGTCCAGGGCAACGACGCGCAAGGGACCGGTATCCGGCTGATTCCTTTGATCGCGGCCATGATGGTCGGCGCGATCAGCACCGAGGTTCTCGCCAAGCGCTTCGGCTCGAAGATCGTGGTCGCGGGCGGCATGCTCGGCAACGCCGTGGGCATGTTCATGCTTTCGCGTGTCGGCGTCGACACCGGCTACGGGCCCGTTGCGGCGAGCCTCGCCGTCATCGGCCTCAGCATCGCGCTGACCATGATCCCCGCGCTCGACGCCATCCTCGGCTCCCTCCCTGCGGGTGAAACCGGGGCCGGCAGCGCGCTGACGCGAACGCTGCAGAATATCGGCTCTTCATTCGGCGTCGCCATCATGGGCAGCATCTTGAACGGCGCCTACCAGGCCCACATCAGCGGGCAGCTCGCCGGCCTGCCCGCCCAGGTGCAATCGGCGGCGCAGAGCAGCGTCGCGGTAGCCGCCGCGGTCGCCCATCACCTCCCGAGCCCGCTCGGCGCACGACTGCTGCGAGCCGCCCAGGAGTCTTACTCTCAGGGCATGTCGGAGGTGATGTTGGTGAGCGCCGCCATGATGATCGCGGGTGCGATTCTGATGGCCCTCTTCCTTCCAGCACGGGCGCCCGACGCCTCCCCTCTCCCCGCAGGGGAGAGGGTTAGGGAGAGGGGCGTGCTAGCCGAATGAGTCCCGCCGGGTTACGCGAGCGCAAGAAGCTCAAGACCAAAGAGGCGATCCAGCGCGAAGCCCTGCGCCTGTTCAAGGAGCGGGGCTACGCGGAAACCACGATCGAGCAGATCGCGGCCGCCGCGGAGATCTCACCCAGCACCTTCTTCAACTACTTTCCGACCAAAGAGGATGTGGTCCTGTTCGATCGCTACGACCCGATGATCTTCTCGATGATGACGTCGATACCGGCGAGCGAACCCCTGAGCACTGTGTTGGATGGCCTGCTCACCGGACTTGCCGGCGTGATGGAGCGCGACCACGACGTCATTCTCGCCCGATCGAAGCTCTCCCTCGCAGTGCCCGAGTTGAGGGCGCGGCTCTGGGAGGAGATCGAGAAGGCGCGAGATCTCATCGCGAGCATCCTGGCCGCCCGGACGGGTCGGGACGCCTCCGACTTCGAGCTGAGAGTCCTGGCCATGGTCTTCTTGACCGCAACTTTTGAGGCCATCCTGGAGTGGATCCGGCAAGACGGCCGTGGCGACATGATCAGACTCGTCAAACAGGCTCTCGACCTGGCCCAGATCGGCCCGCGACTCGACGAGCTCGAGTCCGCGTCGCGCAAGACCCGCTAACTTCCGGCAAGTCCCGCTTCGTAGGCCAGGATCACCGCCTGCACGCGATCCCTCAGCTCGAGCTTGTCGAGCACGTGTGCGACGTGCGTCTTCACTGTGGTCTCCGCGACGTGCAGCCGCGCCGCGATCTCCGAGTTGGTGAACCCGCCTGCGACCTCGCGCAGCACCTCACGCTCGCGCTCTGTCAGCGCATCCAGCTGCTTGGCCTTCCGCGCCTGGGGTTCGGGCCGCTTGGCGAACTCTTCGATGAGCCGCCGCGTCACCGACGGAGCCAGCAGCGCGTCGCCTGAAGCCACCACGCGGATGGCGCGGATGAGGTCCTCGGGCGGCGCCGCCTTGAGCAGGAACGCGGATGCGCCGGCGGCGAGCGCGTCGAAGACGTATTCGTCGAGCTCGTAGGTCGTGAGGATGACCACGCGGGTCAGTGTGCCGGCGCCCGTGATCTGGCGCGTCGCCGCGATGCCGTCGACGCGCGGCATCCGGATGTCCATGAGGATCACGTCAGGCCTTTCGCGCTGCACCAGGTCGATCGCCGCCTGACCGTCGCCCGCCTCGCCCGCGACCTCCATGTCCGTCTGCGAGCCGACGATCATTCGAAAGCCCGCGCGCACCATCGCCTGGTCGTCCACGATCGCGACGCGAATCACGCGGTCGGCAGCCGAGAACGTACCGTGAAGCCGCCCACATCCGACGAGCCGGCCTCGAGCTCGCCTCCGAACAGCGCCACCCGCTCGCGCATGCCGACCAACCCGTGCCCGGTCGAGGTCCTGACCGCCTCCTCGGATCCGCCTTCACCGTTGTCGCGGATGGTCAGCTCCAAGGAGTCGGGCAGATACGCCACCCGCACCTCGAGCCTCGATGCACGCGCGTGCTTGAGGGCGTTCGTGATCGCCTCCTGCACGATCCGGTACGCGGTGAGGTCGAGCGCCGCGGGCAGCGGCCGCTGGGTTCCCGTGGTCTTCAGGGCCACCTCGAGCCCCGCATCGTTCGCGGCTTTGAGCAGCGAATCGATCTGCTCCAATCCGGGCTGAGGGCTCAACTCTGGCTGCCCGGGCTCCTTCCGGAGCACGCCGAGCAGGCGGTTCATCTCGGCGAGCGTGTCTCGGGCGCTGACCTCGATCAACTGCAGCGCCTTCTCGGCTTCCCCGTCCACGTTCCCGGCCACGCGCGCCGCGCCGGCCTGGATCGCCATCAGGCTGACGTTGTGGGCGACAACGTCGTGCAGCTCACGCGCGATCCGCAGCCTCTCGTCCTCCACCGCCTGCCGGCGCAATGCGTCCGACTCGCGACGGTGGCGCGTGATCAACTCCGTCAAGAATGCTCGACGGCCGCGGATGTAGTCGCCGATCACCCACGCCACCAGCACGGGTGGGCCGAGCGTGAGCAGAGACTCGCGCCGGGGGGTCATGCCGGTGATCGCCGTGATGAACACCACCAACGTCTCGAGGCCGAACAGCGCCACTACCCACAACCTCGCCGTCGAGCTGCCGTAAACCGACACCGCGTACGCGGCCAGGATGACGGCGCCGTCTGACGCGACCTGCGCGAGGCCGAGCAGCTCACCCGCCAACAGCGCGGCGGTGACGATGACCAGCACGGCCACCGGCTCTTTTCGTCGCCACCACAACGGCACCGACTTGAAGATCACCAGCACGAGGGCGGCGACGAA
>DASWGF010000303.1:0-2891 GCA_036393875.1 Candidatus Dormiibacterota bacterium | reverse complement strand
CGGTGAAGCATGAGGTTGTAGCCGTAGATCGACGCGTACTTGTAAATGCTCAGCGCGAGGTACCAGCGCATCTCGTCGGCGTTGGTGCCATACAGGCGGTAGAGGTCTTCGATCCCCACATTGATCGCGCCGCCCGGGTTCGGAGCGTCATGGTATTGGCGCCGGACCGAGACGACGCACAGGCAGCCCAGGTCCAACAGCGGTTGCCCGATCTCGGCGATCTCCCAATCTAGGACGGCCACCACCTCGGAGCCCCGGAACAGCATGTTTCCATAGTGGAAATCGCCGTGAACGAGCGTCGGTGCGCGTTCAGCGGGGACGTGCGCCGCAAGGAGGCCGCCGAGCTCGCCTGCATGCGTGGTCAGCTCTTCGGGCGCGCGCTGCATGAGCATGGCCCAACGCATCATCTCGGCCTGCAGGCTCACCGGTTCCTCGGCGCCGATGCCCGTACCGGCCAGCGGCAGCGCCTGAAGCCGTTTGAGGGTCTCGACGGCGGAGGTGGAGATGTCGATGGGCCGCTGTTCCGCTCCGGCCTTCTCGATCCGCGTGCCTTCGACGGCCTCCATCAGCACGAACGGCCGTCCGTCCACAACCGGTTCTGAAACCAGGAGCGGGATGTCCGGGGTGGGCTGGCCCGCGGCATGAAGCGCGGCCATGATGCGGCCCTGACGGATCACGTCGGCGGGACCGGCGATCCGCGCGCCTGGCGGAGGGAGGCGGAGGACATACCTGGTGAGCGTGTGGCCATCGTCGATGGTGACGAAATAGGTGAAACCCGAGTGACCTTCCGGGATCGGGTCGACGGACACCACCCGCAGCGCCGGCCGGCCGAGCCGCTCGCGGCACTGCGTCTCGAGGTCTTCGCGGATGCGGTCGGTCATTCGAGGTGCGAGGTGTCCCCCAAAGCGCCGACCATCTGCCTGTCGCCGAGCACTCTCACCACGTTGACCGAGGTGAAGTACGGAAGGAAGCGCAGGTGGCCCGGCTCGAGGCGGAGGACGTGCGTGAGAAACACGATCATCGCCGCGCCGTGGGCGACGACGATCACACGTCGGCCAGCGTGGGCACGGGCGATGTCATCGATCGCTGCGCTCATGCGCTCGATGACGCTGGCCGGAAGCTCTTTGAAATCGAGGGCGCCATCATCGCCGAGCTCCATCTCCATCTCGATGAGCCGATCATCCACGTGCACATCGTCCGCGATCGTCCGCGCTGTCTCGAGGGCCCGCCGATATGGGCTCGAGTAGATGGCTGCGACGTTGATCCTGCGGACCCGGTTGGCGAGCAGCTCAGCCTGCTTGCGGCCGAGTGGGCTCAACTGCGGATCGGCGCCTTCCGACATGCCTTCGTAGCAGTCGGCGTGACGGACCAGCCAGACCTCGGTCACGCCTTCGACGCCGATCAGGAAAGCGGCCTCCAGCGATCGCATCGCCTCCGTCATTCGCTCGGGACTGGACGCCATGGGTAACATTCGACCACATGCTTCGGGCAGCGGGCATCGTCGCCCTCATCGTTCTGGCCGCCTGCAACGAACCATCGGCGAAGCCATCGCCGTCGCCGACGCCGATCGTGGCGCAGGGAAGCTGGACCCAGAACCTCACGTTCGCCGGCGAGCTCTCAGGACATATGGCCGGGATCGTTCCCGACGTGGGCGTCCTGAAGAGCCAGTGCACGGGCGGAAGGACGCACAACGGCGAGACCTGGGCCGACATCTTCTACGGGACGGTAGACGTCAGCGGCGATGTCTGGGGGGTCGTGTTCCAGATCAACAACTTCCGTGGCCCGGGCACCTATCAGAACTCGAGCGTGACCGTCGAAGTGCACAACGGTGATGCCACCAAGGTGTGGCAGAGCCAGGGCAGCGACAAGATCACGTTCGTCCTGGACCGCAGCCAGCAATCGGGAACGGTCGATGCGATGTTGACCAACGCCACCACCGGTAAGGACGGCCTACAGGTCACCGGCCACTGGAACTGCCGGCAGTAGCCCCGCGGAGCGAAGCCCCATGGATGGATCGGCGCCGCGCAGAGGTTGTAGGGGTCATGCAGGATTCCAAGTTGGACGAGAGGGTGCAGGGTGCGCTCGCCCGCGGCGGGGTCATCGACATCACGACTGTCGGGCGGCAGAGTGGGCGGCCCCGTCGAATCGAGATCGTCTTTCACAACATCGACGGCAAGATCTTCATCAGCGGCATTCCCTCGCCCACGCGACGCGGGTGGCTGGCGAACCTGGAGGCTCGCCCCGACTTCACCGTCCACCTGAAAGGCGCGGTGCGAGCCGACCTCCCGGCGACGGCTCGCATCGTCGACGACGAGCCGGAGCGGCGCCGGATCCTGGCGGCCGTCGCCCGGAACTGGAAGCGAAAAGACCTCGAAACGATGGTCCGTCTGAGCCCGCTCATCGAGGTGACTTTCGATGGCGCTGACGGAAAGGCAGACCATCCGCCGACCCGCCCTTAACAACTCTTTACGTCTTAATCCCGAGAGTCGGGCGAATACGAGCCCTAGGCTGAGCCCACCGTGAGTATCGACGCCAGTCCTCCCGCCCAACCGCCGCAGATGTCCCCGGACGGCAACTGGGTCTGGGACGGAAGTCAGTGGCAGCCGGTCACCGGCGTCGAGCCGACCCACGAAGGGGTGTTCGCGGCTTACGCGAACAAGGTCGAGGCGGCAGACACGGCCGTCGGGGTGGCCCCGCCGGCAGCGGTGGTGGCGCCGGTCCAGGTGGCGGCGCCTGCGCCAGACTACCCGTACCCGGCGCCCGCGGTGGATTACGGGTATGCAACTCCGGAGCCGGTCGTGCCGATCTGGCAGGAACCGAAGGGCTCTGGAAAGACCGTCTACCTGTACGTCGGCGGCGCCGTCGTCCTGTTCTTGATGGTCTTGATCGTT
>DASWGF010000302.1:0-2300 GCA_036393875.1 Candidatus Dormiibacterota bacterium | reverse complement strand
CACCGACGCCACCAAGGGCCGAGCGGTCGTGTACCTGTTCAAGTGGCTGGTCACCGACGGCCAGTCCGATGGCACGTCCCTGCAGTACGCGGCGCTTCCGACCGCGGTGCAGAACCTCGCGCTCGCCAACCTGAAGACGGTTCAGGCCGGCGGCAAAGCAGTCCTGACCTAACGACTATCCGATGTCACCGCAGCGGCGCGGGCCCCCCGCGCCGCTTCTCTTTTTTCACAACGGTTTGCGCGCGGGCACGCCGGCTCGGCGCGGATAGAGCTCCGGTGTAGGCCGCACCTTGTCGATGACGACGACGGTCCCGGTCCGGCGAGCGGTGGAGGGCGCCGCCACGACAAAGGACAGCTCGCCACCCAGCAGCTGGATGGCGCGAGCCGCGGCGGTCGGATCCTCAGCCTCGGTCTTTTGCGCCAGCAGCCGGCCGCCGACGCGAACCAGCGGCAGACACAGCTCGGATAGCACAGGCAGCGGCGCCAGCGCGCGCGCCACTGCGAGGTCGAATTGCTCCCTCAGCCTGGGATCATGCCCGGCCTCTTCGGCGCGCCCCGCCACCACCTCGATCTGCTCGAGGCCCAGGGCTGCGCAGGCGTGGACCAGGAAGGCGGCCTTGGCCTGGTCGGCTTCGATCAGCGTCACGTCGAGATCGGGCCGGGCGATCTTGATCGGGATGCCCGGCAGGCCGGCGCCCGAGCCGACATCGACCAGGTTGTGAGCGCCGCCGAGGTGTTCGAGCAGCACGAGGCCGTCTTCGAGGAGGGCGCGGTCCGGGCGCGCCATGAGCCCGGGCCATGCCGCAATCAAACCGACGAGCTGATCCAGCTTAGAATCGTTCACGAGATGCCCATCTACGAGTATCGGTGCGAGAGCTGCTCCGGGAAGTTCGAAGTCTTGACCAGGTTCGCGGAGCGGGACAGCGCCCAGATCTGCCCGGCCTGCGAGTCGACCAAGACCAGGGTGCTGGTTTCGAGCTTCGCGGTGGCGGGCGGCGAACCGTCTTCCGCTGTCGACTTCGGGACCGAACAGGGCGGCGGTGGTGGCTGCTGCGGAGGCGCGTGCGGCTCCTGCGGCTCCGGGCCGAACTAGACCGCTCCTGACAACTCCCGCCCCACTCCCTGACCCTCGCCCCGAAGGGGCGAGGGGATAGCTTGCTCTTCCCGGTCACGTACCGGGTCAACACCGCCGGCCACATTGAGGTGGGCGGGTGCGACCTGGTCGAGCTCGCTCGCCGGCACGGCACTCCTTTATACGTGTACGACGAAGCCACGGTTCGCCAGCGCGCCTCCGAATACGTGGCGGCGATGGGTTCGGCCGGCCAGGTCCTTTACTCCGCCAAGGCATTCGCATCGCCGCGGTTCCTTCGCATCGTCGAGGAAGAAGGCCTGGGTCTGGATGTCGTGTCAGCGGGCGAGCTCAACCTTGCGCTGAAGTCAGGATCGAAACGCGACCACATCCACTTTCTCGGCAACAACAAGAGCCGCGAAGACCTCGAGGCTGCGTATCGTGCCGGCGCCACGATCGTCATCGACGGCGCGTACGAGTTCGAGCTTCTGCGCGACATCGTGCCCGACGGCAAGCGAACGCCGGTCATGCTGCGCATCTCACCCGGGGTCAAGCCGGACACGCACGCCCACATCTCGACGGGGCAGCTGGACTCGAAGTTCGGGTTCTCCATCGAGTCGGGCGCGGCGTTCAAGGCGGTGAGCGAGGCGCTGCAACACCCCCGATTGGAGGTAGTCGGCCTGCATTCGCACATCGGGTCGCAGATCTTTGCACTCAGTGCTTACGAGCAGGCGATGGACATCATGCTCGAACTGGTCGTCCGGCTTCGAGACGAGCTGAAGTACGAGCCTCGCAAGCTCGGCGCCGGCGGCGGCCTGGGCATCGCCTATACGCGCGACGACGACCCTCCCACCCCGCGTCAATTCGTCGAGACCATCCGTCACGCGCTCGAGACTGGATGCGCGCGGCGGCACCTGAAGGTGCCCGAGCTCGTGGTCGAGCCGGGACGGTCGATCGCCGGCCCAGCCGGCATGGCCCTGTACACCGTCGGCTCGATCAAGGACATCCCCGGAGTCCGTCGCTACGTCGCGGTCGACGGAGGCATGGGCGACAACATCAGGCCCAAGCTGTACGGCGCGCGGTACGAAGCGTTTCTCGCCTCCGACCCCGAGCGCTCGGCCGACGGCAAGGTGACGATCGCCGGCAAGTACTGCGAGTCGACGGACATCCTGATCACCGACATTGAGATGCCCGAGCTCAAGGCTGGCGATGTCATCGCGGTTCCTGCCGC
>DASWGF010000301.1:0-16139 GCA_036393875.1 Candidatus Dormiibacterota bacterium | reverse complement strand
GACCGCGTCGCCATCATGTCCTTCAACTCGATCTCCGGGTTCGAGATCTCCAGCGGCCTCCGCCGTGTGAGCCTCGTTGCGGTCCCGGTCAACTACAGGCTGCGGGGTTCCGAGGTGGCGTACCTGCTGAACGATTCAGGCGCCAGATTCGTCTGTGCCGACGACGACCACGTCGAAGTGGTCGAAGCGGCGCGGCCAGACGTGCAAGGCGAACGGCACTACGTCGCTACCGGAAGCACCATGCCCGAAGGGTGGCTGTCGTACCGCGACCTGATGGAGGCAGCGCCCGACGCGGCCCCAAGCGCGACGGGCTCAAGCGGGCTGGGCGCGTCGATGATCTACACGTCGGGCACTACGGGCCATCCCAAGGGCGCCTGGCGTCCTAACGGAGTGAACATCGAGAACGTCCTGCAGGTGGTCTCGATCTTCGGGCTGAACCAGTCCGACGTCCACCTGGTGTGCGGGCCCGGATATCACAGCGCTGTCGCGTTCTTCGCCACCCTGCACGGAGTGCTCGGAGCCACCAACGTCATCCAGCGCAAGTTCGAGGCTGAGGGAGCGCTCGACCTCATCGAGCGTCACCGGGTGACGACCACGTTCATGGCGCCGACATTGCTGCAGCGGTTGGTCGATGCGCAGGATCGCCGGCCTCGGGACCTGTCATCGCTGCGCGCTCTGATCCTGGGCGCGGCACCCTGCCCGCATGCACTCAAGGTGCGCGCCGAGGCGGCGCTGGGCCCGGTCCTCTGGGAGTTCTACGGAGCGACCGAGACCGGCATCAACACGGTGCTGAGGCCCGAGGACCAGCTGCGGAAGCCCGGATCCTGCGGCACTCCCGTCCCGGGCCAGGAGATCAGGCTGGCCGGCCCTGACGGCCGCGAGGTCCCTGACGGCACGCCAGGCGAGTTCATGGTCCGCAACTCATGGCTGGCCGAGTACTACCACAGTCCCGAGGCCACCGGCAAGAGCCTGCACGACGGCTTCTTCTCGGTGGGCGACGTCGCCTATCGAGACGATGAGGGCTACTACTTCATCTGCGACCGCATGGTCGACATGGTCATCTCGGCGGGCGTGAACATCTACCCCGCCGAGGTCGAGGCGATCCTCCACGCTCACCCGGCAGTGATGGATGCGGCCGTCATCGGGGTGCCGGACGAACTGTGGGGCGAGTCTGTCAAGGCGTTGGTTCAGCTGCGGCCCGGCATGAGCACGTCCGCCGACGACCTGATTGCGTTTTGCGATCGTCGCCTGGCCGGCTATAAGAAACCGCGCACCGTCGATTTCGTGGATGAGCTGCCGCGCGACGCCGCCGGCAAGCTCCTGAAACGGAAGCTCCGCGAACCCTACTGGGCCGGGATGAGTCGACTCGTGTAGGGGTGTCTCACGCGGCGAGGAGACGCCGCGCGTAGTCGAGCGCGCGTTTGATGTCGGGCAGCGGCTTATCGTCCGCTGCCGTGAGCCGGACCTCCTCGTCGATCGCATACCAGCCCTTGTATTTCGACCGTCGCAGGCTTTCGATCACGCTCTCCACGCGCCCATCTCCGGCGCCCAACGCCTTGTACAGCCCCCGGCTCACCGCCTGCGCATAGTCGAGGCGATGCTCTCGAACCTGCTGCGCCAGGTCGGCGTCGACATCGTTGAGACGCACGTGACGGATCCGGCCCGCCGCGAGCTCGAGCACCTCGAGCGGGTCCGCTCCCACCATCATCAGGTGGCAGGGGTCGAAGCAGAGGCCGGCTTCGGTGCCGACCAGGAGCCTTTCGATGTCGGACGGGCCCTGGATCATGCTGCCGAATCGGGGCAGCACGGCAAGCCGCATCCGATGCCGCGCGCAGACATGCTCGACAGATCCGATCGAGTGGAGCAGATGCGCCCAGCCTTCGCTGTCGAGCACGATGCCGTGCGCCGCGCTCGCGCCGCGCGGCGCGATCGCGGACAACACCAGCGTCTCAGCGCCAACGGCGGCGAGCCAGCTGGCGTGGCCGTCGATATGGGCCAGCTCTGGTCCACGAATGTCGTGATGATGGAGGACAGCGTGCGCCTGGCCCGAGACGACGCGCAGCCAGTGCCGGCGCAGGAGAAGCTTGGCCATTTCGCTGCGATCCGGAAGGAAACCGGGCGGTCCGGCCTCGATCGCGGAGATGCCGAGCGACCAGACCTCAGACAGGACACGCTCGGCTTCGAGCTGTTGCCCCCATTCAGGAACGTCGCTCACGCCCCACGATGACGGCGAGAGCGCGATGCGCAACGCCGATCGCGTTGACCTTCCCCGCCCCGAGACGTTCTGAAGCGCGCGCCCAAACACGGCGCAGAGATTAACCGGATGCTCAATGCTAGGCTGGTCTGGCGCTGATGGCCAAAGCCCAAACTACTCTCGAACTGCGCCCCGCGATCATTGCAGACGGTGAAAAAGTCGCCGACCTCGAGACGGCGTGGACCCCCGATGACCCTCGCGATCCGGAGATGCTCCATTTCCGGTGGACGTTCCCACCGGCGGGCGAGGTGTTCACGAGGATGATGGCGGAGCGCGATGGGGTCGCGATCGCATTCCTATATGGGGGGCACATGCCCTGGAGAAAAACTCCCAAGCGGTTCGGCTCGATGCGTTTCCTGCTCCATCCAAAGACCTGGAGCGAAACGCACTACGAACAGCTCGTCGATGCAGGGGAGGCCTGGGTCCGTGCAGAGCGCGGCGAGCCCGGTGTGGCGCGAGTGCGGGCGAACATCACGAACGACATCAGAATGCTCGAGCGCCGAGGCTACCGCGAAGTGCGGCGCGCCCGGGTGTGGGAGCTCGACCTGATCGCGCATCGCACGCGCCTTCTCGCGGGTGCCGAGGAGGGCCGCGAGGAGATGCGAAAACAGGCAGTGCGAATCCTGACGCTGGACCGGGATACCGACCCGGATCGACTGACCAAGTTGTACGAGATGTCGACCCACGGTGAGCAGGACATCCCGACCACGGTGCCGATGCACACGATGTCCTTTGACGAGTGGCATCGGCTGTGGTTCGACAACCCTGGCACTCGCGCGGAGCGCTTCTGGATCGCGCGCGAAGGGGATGCGATCGTCGGCCTTTCCGTGATCGAGTATCCGCCGACTCGGGGCTACCCGTGGACGGCGTTCACCACGACGGCTCGAAGCGTCCGCGGACGCGGAATCGCGAGAGCTCTGAAGTACGAGACCATCGCTCAGGCGATCGGCCTGGGCGTCGAGCGGATCCGTACGCAAAACGACGGCGAGAACGCGCCCATCCTTCACATCAACGCTCAGATGGGCTACGAGCCCATCGACCCGGTGCTCGAGCTGCACCGCGAGCTCACGTCGTGAGTGAGGCCCCCTACGGCCTGCGGACGCTGCCCGATCTCTACAAGGAGTGGACCGCTAGCGGCATGATCGCGAACATCGGGGCGAGGCTCGTCGAGGCCGGATCCGGCACGCTCGTGATCGAGGGCAACTTCACGGCGGATGCGCACGGGTTTCCGACCAGCCGGGGACCGATCGTCCACGGCGGCGCGATCGCGACCCTGGCCGACGAGACACTCGCCACTGTTGCTTACACCCTTGCCGACGAGGGTGAGACGACCACCACCGCGGACCTGAAGGTCGACTACTTCCGGCCGGGCAAACCGGGCCGGCTCATCTGCCGTGCGAAGGTTCGCCACCGTACGCGCCGTCTAGCGTTCTGCGAGGCCACCGTCGAGCAGGAGGAGAGCGGCGAGGTGATCGCCGAAGCGCGCGCCTTGATCGCGTACGTAAGGGCGTGAGGCGCGGCCGGCCTGCCGTCATGGTCCGGACGGCGACTCTGGGCGACGCCCCGGCGATCGCCCGAGTGCACGTATCGAGCTGGCTGTCTACGTATCGCGGCCTGCTGCCGGACGACTTTCTGGCCTCGCTGAGCGAGACGAACTACGCCGAGCGATGGAAGCGCGTCATCAGCGAGGGCACTTCGAAGGTTGTCGTCGCCGAGGATGCCGCGGACGTGGTCGGCTTCGCGTCGGGCGGCCGCGAGCGCGCCGGCGAGCCGCGCTATGAAGGCGAGCTCTACGCGATCTATGTGCTCGACGCCGCCCAGCGACGAGGTTTCGGACGCGAGCTGGTGCGGGCGAGCGTCGAGGGCCTTCGCGAGCTCGGCCTCACCGACATGATCATCTGGGTCTTGCGCGACAACCGCCCGGCGCGCGAGTTCTACGAGCGGCTCGGCGGCATCTATGTTCGCTCGCAGCCGATCACGATCGGGTCCGCCACGCTCGAGGAGGTGTCATATGGATGGCGGCGGCTCGATGACGTGCGCTACTGAGGCGCCCTGAGGTGGGCGCGCCCGCCATGGAAGTAGCGGGCTCGCAGCCCCCAGCAGGCAAACCGCCGCGATCGCCAGGAACGCCCAGGCCGCGCTGATGGTGAACAGATAGCCGCCCGCCAGCGCGCCGACGATCTGGATCACGGTCTGGATGGTCTGGAACAAACCCTGTGTGCGGCCCTGGTGGCCCGGTTCAGCGCGCCGGCTCACCTCGGCGATGAGGCTGGGCGAGCCTGAGATTGTGAACGCGCCCTCGATCAGGCCCAGGCCGATCAGCCAGGGCACCGATGCGATGAAGGGATAGATCGACGAGAAAAAGGCGGTCACGAGCAGCGAGCCGACGATCAGCCGCTGCCCGCCAAAGCGATCGCCAAGCGCGCCAGCGCGTGCGCTGACGAGCAGGGCGGGAATGCCGAAGGTGGCGAACGAGATCCCGACCGCGAACGTCGTCGCGCCGCGAGATGTCATGTAGAGCGACCAGATGGTGTCGAACGTTCCGATCATGTAAGACGTCCCGACGCCGAGGACGATGAGAGGCAGAAGTCCCCGGGCCATCGAAAGGGCGCCGACCGGAGGTTCGGTCGTCGGCTCCACCCGGACGTTGGGAGTTGTGAGGATGGCAACGGCGGCGAGGCCTGAAACCAGCGCGGCGACGACGAACACCACGCTGAGGTCGACCAGCGCGATGAGCCCGCCGATGGCCGGACCGATGATGATGCCGACCATGTTGGTCGACTGCATCAGCCCGAAGGCCTTGCCCAGCTCTTTCGGCGGCGCCGCCTCCGCGATCAGGCCGTTGGCCGCCGGCCAGAAGGCCCCCGCCGCCGCGCCGTGCAGGAACCGAACCGCGATGAAGGCGTAGAGCGGCAGGTGCGGGAGGTAGGCGAGAAAGAGCACGGCTTCGAAGCCCAGCGCCGCGATCATCACCGGCCGGGTGCCAAATCGGTCGGCGGCCCAACCTGCCGGGTAGCGAATCGCCGCGCTGGCGAGGAGTCCCGCCGCGAATACAGCGCCCACCAGCGCCGCGGAACCGCCGCGTCGCGACAGAAATATCGGCAGCAGGGGCAGGAAGAACCAGAACCCGACGGACGCGAGCAAGTTGCACGCGTAGAGCGTCCACAGAGTTCGGCGTTGCATTGCGGTGGTAAGGAATACTGGCAGAGCGATGTCCGCCGATCGCCTGGCCCAGCTCGACTGGGATCTCATTCCATACACACCGCATTCCGCCCACATGCACATGGCGGTGGACGAGGTGCTCTTGCAGCGTGTCATCGCCGGTGTGCGCCGCCCCACCTTGCGACTTTGGGAATGGATCGAGCCCGCCCTGGTCATCGGCTCGCACCAGTCGGTGGCCAACGAGGTCGACTCGGCCGCGGCCGGCGAGCTCGGTTTCAAGGTGACGCGTCGCATGAGCGGCGGCGGCACCATGCTTTGCGAGCCTGGCCGCACGATCACCTATTCGCTGTACGTGCCGGCGACCATTGTGAGCGGGTTGTCGTTCCGCCAGTCGTACGCCGCCCTCGACGCGTGGGCGGTGCGTTCGTTGGTCGCGCTTGGCGTGCCCGCCGCTTATCGAGAGATCAACGACATCATCTCGCCGCGCGGGAAGATCGGGGGCGCGGCGCAGGCGCGGCGGCGCGGTTTCGTCCTCCACCACACGACGATCGCGCACTCGATGGCCCCCCACCTGCTGCCAAGGCTGATCCGCATCGGGCGCGAGCGATTGTCCGAGCGGGGCGTGCGCAGCGCGGACAAGGCCGTGTCGCCCCTGTCGGAGTTCACGTCGATGGACTGCGCCGGCGTCGCGCACCACATGGCCAGCTCATTCACGGCCGAGTTCCACGCCCTCGACAGCGAGGTGTCTCGCGAGGAGCTCGACGCCGCGCGCGAGCTCGTCAGGACGAAATACGCGACCTCCGGTTGGGTGAACCGCCTGCCCTAGCTCATCGCACGCCACGAGGCGATCAGCTCAGGACACTGCTGCACGTGCTCGCGATAGTGGTCTCGCAGCCAGCCGACGACGTCGTCCGCGCTGGTCGGAAACGGATCCTGGCCCTCTCCATAGACGACGGGAGTCTTGTGCTGCCACTCCGCCTCAGAGAGGCCCGCGGCGGCATCCTTCACGAATCGATGCAGCCCGGACATCTCCTCGAGAGACGGCTTTCGCTCGGCTGCGGTGAGGCCCGCCTTCGCCCTTCTGTTCGCGTCCTCGGACTCTCCTGGCTTGTCGAGCGGTTGCAATGCTTGATAGGGGTCGGCCTTGATGGCATCGAGCACGCGACCGTAGTGGACCAGGACCCAGTTGACGTGGACCTGGAGACCGCCCAGCGCATAGTCGTCGCCGGGCTTCAGGTAAGCCAGCGCGGCGTCAGGCACCTGGGCGAACGCGGCCTCCCATTCCGCGCGGGCGGCATCGAGATCCGAGAGCGCTGCTTCACGATCCACGGAGCCTAAGGTACAGCGGAATGAGTCGAACACAAAAGTGGATTCTGGTCGCGACGGTGCTCGCGTCCGCCACGGTCTTCCTCGACGGCACCGTCGTCAACGTGGCCCTGCCGCGCATCGGGCGGGACCTGCCCCACTCGCTGGTGGGCGTCTTCGAGGGGCAGACGTACATCTACACCGGATACCTGCTTTCCCTGAGCACGTTGCTGATCCTGGCCGGCGCCCTGACCGACGTCTACGGGCGGCGGCGCATGTTCATGCTCGGGCTGGCTGGATTCGGCCTCACATCAGCTCTTTGTGGCCTCGCACCCAACCTCGAGACGCTGGTGGTGCTGCGGGTGCTGCAGGGGGTCGCGGGAGCCTTCCTGGTCCCGGGTTCGCTGGCGCTCATCACCGCCAACTTCAGCGGCCCGCTCCAGGGCCGCGCCTTCGGGATCTGGTCCGGTGCGGCTTCGGGCACGACGCTGCTCGGTCCGGCGGTGGGCGGCCTGCTCGTGGACACGCTTTCGTGGCGCGCGGCGTTCTTGATCAACATCCCGATCACGGCTCTCGCGCTGTACGCGACGTGGCGGCACGTGCCCGAGAGCCAGTCGGACGCGCGGCCCGCCGGTTTCGACTGGCTGGGCGCGATCATCGTCGGGGTCGCGGTCGGCGGCCTAGCCTTCGGCACGGTTTACGGCCAACAGCGCGAATGGCATGACCCCGTTGCATACGCGATGCTGGCGGTGGGCGCGCTGGCCACGGTCGGAATCCCCTTCTACATGGCCCGCGCGCGCAGCCCCCTCATCCCCCTGTCGCTGTTCAAGTCGCGCGCCTTCAGCACCATCAACATCTCGACGCTGCTGATCTACGGCGCCCTGTTCGCGTCCGGCTACAACCAGGCGCTGTTCGTGCAAGGGACGCTCGGCTACACCGCGGCCGCGGCAGGGCTGATGTTCGTCCCGGGCGGATTGCTGCTCACGCTCCTGTCGCCGCGCTTTGGAACCCTGGCCGGCCGGTATGGAGCCCGCCCCTTCCTCATCGTCGGGCCGCTGCTGATGGCTGCTGCGTGCCTGCTATACGCCCGTGTTCCCGCCACGAGCACGGCCTGGCAGCTGCGCCCAGGCGCGCCCTCCAGCCTGGTTCCTTCGGCCTCTTACCTGATCGACTTCTTGCCGGCCACGCTCATCTTCGGCCTGGGGCTCGGGATCATGGTCGCGCCCCTGACCGCGGCTCTGATGGCATCGGTCCCGGTCGCCAACGCGGGCCTCGCGTCGTCGATCAACAACGCGGTGTCGCGCATCGGTCCACAGCTCGCCGGGGCTTTGATATTCGTGGCCGTGACCGCGGTCTTCTACACGTCGTTGGCTTCGCGTGTTCCGGGCACCGACCCCAACTCGGCCACGCTGCGGGCAGAGGTGAGCCCGCTCAACCGGCCCACGGCGAACGCGCCCGCCGATGTGACCGCGCAGGCTCGCTACGCGTCAGCCGACGCTTTTCACGCCTCGACGCTCATCGCTGCCGGCCTGCTGATAGCGGGGGCGGCCGCCAACGCGGTCGGGATCGCCCGCAAGCAGCCCGAGGAAACGTTGAAGGCCGCCTAGCTTCAGCTGCTGTAGTTGTGCTGCTGCAGCCAGGCCGTCGCAACCGCGTCGGCGTCCTGGTGCTGAAGCGAGACCTGTGAGTTCATGGTCAACAGGTCCGCGGTGGTCAGCTTGGCGTCGATGGCGTTGAGCACATTGGTGACCTCGGCGCTCGCTGCCGCCTGGCGCAGGATCGGCACGACGTTGTCCGCGTTCTCGAGGTGCTTGTCGTCCTGCAGTACGACCAGGCCCAGAGAGTTGAGGTCGCCGTCGCTGCTGAAAACCAGGCCGACGTCGATGCTTCCGTTCTTGAAGGCGGCGCGCGTCAGGGGCCCGTCGGTGTCGAGCGGCTTGAACGCCTTGAAGGTGATTCCGTAAGTCGTCTTGAGGCCTGGCTGGCAGAAGGGCCGCGTCGGGCACTCCGGGCCGGCGCCGAGGGTCAGCTGGCCCCCGATGGGCGCGAGGTCGGAAAGCTTCGAGAGGTTGTACTTCTTCTGCGTCGCCGTGGTCACGGCAAAGGCGTTCTGGTCCACGGCCGCGGAGGGGGTCAGGGCGGTGAGGCCCAGCGGCTGAAGGTGGCTGTTGAGCTTCGCGGTGGTGGCCGTAGCGTCTCCATTGGCTTCGCCCGCGCTCTTGTTGTAGTACTCCAGGTCCGTCGCGGCGTAGCCGGGATAGAGGTCGATCTGCCCCGACTCGAGCGCGGGAGCTACGACCTCCCGGTTACCGAGCAGCAGCTTGTAGTTGATCGTGTAACCGTCGTGGGCGAGCGCCTGGCCGTAGATCTCGGCCAGGATGCTGCTTTCGGGGAAGTTGAAGCCGGCGACCGTGAGCGTGCCCTTGGACGCACTCGGCGTCCCAGAGCCCGTGCTGCCACATGCGGTCGCGACGAAGATCAGGGCGGCGAGGGCCGCCACGAACCGACTGGAATCGAACCTTGGATTCATCGAACTCTTCTCCTTGCCACCCCTGGGCTTGCCGATCCAACCTCCGGCGTGCACTGATTCTTCCATTTATGCGGTCTTGAAGGTGGTGGCGCGCTGCACCACCCGCGCCTGGAGCAGGCGGATGCCTCGGGGGACCAGGAGCTGTTCCACACCCGAAAGCGACAGCTCTGTGGCCATCGCCAGGGCCGCCACCAGCACGGCGCCGGCGAACAATTTTGTGTAGTCCTGCTGGGCGAATCCGTCGATGACGTACCGGCCGAAGCCGCCGCCGGCGATGAGCGCCGCCAGCGTCGCCGTGGCCACCACCTGCACCGCCGAGGTCCTGATGCCGGCCATCACGAGGGGTACCGCCAGGGGTAACTCCACGCGCACGAGCTGGGCCAGCTCGCGATAGCCCATCCCGCGAGCCGCCTCCTTGACGTCGGGATCGACCTCGCGCAGGCCGACGTAGCTGTTGGTGACCATCGGCGGGATGGCGAGGGCGACGAGCGCGACCAGGATGGGCAGATTGCCCAGGCCGAAAACCTGGAACGCGATGACCAGAAGGCCGAAGGACGGCAGGGCGCGTCCGACGTTGGAGATGTTGATGGCGAGGTTGCCGAAGCGCCCGTAGTGGCCCAGCGCGATCCCGATGGGCAAAGCGATCAAGGCGCCGATGGCGACCGACTCGGCGGATATCGCCACGTGTTCCACCAGCCGATTGGGGATCCCGTCCGGCCCGCTCCAGTGGGCAGGATCCACGAACCACTTCACGACATTCGACAGGACCGTCATGACACCGTCTCCCGCGACCAGGGGACGGCGACGCGCTGGAGTCCAACCAGCGCCACGTCCGCAACCAGGGCCAGCGCGATCGAAAGCGCGGTCGCGACCACGAGCGGGGTGTGGAAGTTTTCGATCTGGCCCCTGTTGATCAGCTGACCGAGGCCACCGAGGCCGATCAGGGCGGTGATCGAAACGAGCCCAATGGTCGTGACGGTCGCGATGCGGACCCCCGCGAACATGGCCGGGAGCGCCAGGGGCAGCTCCACGAAAAGGAGCCTCGCCAGCGGCCGGTATCCCATGCCGTCGGCGGCGTCGAGGACATCGGGCGGCACCGACTCGAGTCCGACGAGCAGGTTGCGCATGAGGATGAGCAGTGTGTAGCCGATGAGGCCGATCTCGGCCGTGACGATGCCCAGCCCTGTGTACGGCACCAGCAGGGCGAAGAGGGCAAGCGAGGGGATCGTGTAGACGACGCCGAAGAATCCCAGCAGCGGGTTGCGCAGCGCCCGCCATCGATGGGCCGCGATCCCGAGCGGGATCGAGAGAACAAGCCCGGCCCCAACCGCGATCGCGGTCAGCGTCAGGTGCTGCTGAAGCGCGTCGACGAAGAGCGGGACGTGGCCGCCGAGCCACGTCCAGTTGACCCAGGGATCGGCGTAGTCGAGGAATGGAATGGACGGCATTCGATTACGGTAAACGACGCCGTGATCCGGTTGGAGAACGTCAGCAAGGGTTTTCCCGGCGGCGCCAACGCGGTGAGTGACCTTTCGTTGGACATTCCCGACGGCCAGACATGCGTGCTCATCGGTCCGTCCGGATGTGGCAAGACCACGACGCTGCGCATGATCAACCGGCTCATCGAACCTGACGCCGGCCGCATCCTCGTCGACGGTCAGGACACGCATGGCGTCGATCCCGCGCAGCTGCGGCTGAAGATGGGTTACGTCATCCAGAGCACCGGGTTGTTCCCGCACATGACCGTGGGTGAGAACGTCGGCACGGTGCCTCGGCTGTGGAACTGGGACAAGGCCCGCATCGACGCTAGGGTGGACGAGCTGCTCACCCTGGTCGGCCTCGACCCGCGCGAGTACCGCCGCCGCTACCCGCACCAGCTGTCCGGCGGTCAGCGTCAGCGCGTCGGTTTCGCACGCGCGCTCGGCGCCGATCCGCCGATCCTGCTCATGGACGAACCGTTCGGGGCGGTGGATCGCATCACTCGTGAGCGCCTGCAGCACGAGTTCATCAACATCCAGCGCTCGGTGCGCAAGACGGTCGTCTTCGTGACGCACGACATCGATGAGGCGGTCATGATCGGGGACCGCATCTGCCTTTTCGAGATGCAGGCGAAGGTCGCGCAGTACGACACACCCGACGCCATCCTCACGCGGCCCGCGAGCCCGTATGTCGCCGAGTTCCTTGGTCGCGAGCGGCTAGTGAGGCGGATGTCGGTGGTCACCATCGACCCCCTTACCCTCGACCATCCGCCCGGGGGGCCGCGGCCGGACGAGCCGCGGATTCCGCTCGGCAGCAGCCTTGCCGAGGCTTTCGCGGCGGCCCTCACCAGCCCTACGGAACGCGCTGCCGTATTCGACAACGAGCGCTACCTGGGCGCGTTCACGGCCACTTCGCTGTTGGAATCGTTGCGCCGCGCGAGCGCGGTGGGAGGTGATGAGGTTGCCACAGGAATTTGACGTGGTGTGCCTGGGCGGCGGCGTGGCAGCTGAGGCGATCGCGGGCGGACTGGAGGGCAGCGGACTCACCCTCGCGGTCGTCGAGCGCGAGCTCGTAGGGGGCGAGTGTCCATATTGGGGGTGCATCCCGTCGAAGACCCTGCTGCGGTCCGGCGAGACGCTCGAAGAGGCGGCCCGCGCACGCACGCTGGCAGCCTCACGCGTGGACTGGGACCTGGATTTCCCCAAGATCTCCAAGCGGGTCTACTGGATGGCGCGGGACCTCGACGACACCCGGCCCGCGGCGGCCATGGAGGCGACTGGCGCGAAGCTCGTGCGCGGAGAGGGAAAGCTCATCGACCTGCGGACCGTCCAGGTGGGGGGCGAGACGCTCGTCGCCCGACGTGGGGTCGTGGTCGCCAACGGGGGCACCGCCTTGATTCCTCCCATCCCAGGGCTCGACGCGGTGAAATTCTGGACCAACCGCCAGGCGGCGCTGCCGCGCGAGCTCCCCGGTTCGCTCGCCGTTCTCGGAGGCGGCGCCGTCGGCGTCGAGCTCGGGCAGGCGTTCGCGCGGTTCGGGTCGAAGGTGACCATCATCGAAGCCGGGCCTCGCCTCCTCGGCGCAGAGGAGCCCGAAGCCGGCGTCGCGCTCCGCCCTCATCTCCTGGCTGACGGCATGACCCTGCTGGTGGGCGATCCTTGCACTGGGGTCGAGAACACGTCCGTCGGCGTCATTGTCACCCTCAAGTCGGGGGCCACCGTCCATGCCGACCGCCTGCTCGTGGCGACGGGAAGACGGCCGAACTTCGAAGCCTGGCAGGGAGCGGGGCTGCCGCAAACGGACCGCGGCTGGCTCAAAGTCGACCCTGCGACCCTCGAGGCCCGCGTCAATGTGTATGGCGCCGGCGACGTGACCGGCATTGGCGGTTTCACGCATCTCGCCCACTACCATGGCCAAATCGTCGCTCGCCGCCTGCGCGGAGAGGATGCGCGCGCCGATCACACGGCGGTGCCGAGGGTCACGTTCACGGACCCCGAGGTCGCTTCGGTCGGACTGTCGGAGGTGGCGGCGCGCGAGCGGGGGCTCAACGTCGTGACCGCGACGACCGACCCGGCGGAGACGGCGCGCGGCTACATCCACGATTTCCACGGTGGAATGCTGAAGCTCATCGGCGACCGGGACCGCGGCGTCCTGATCGGGGCGACCATGGTGACGCCGCGAGCGGGAGAGATCCTGGGCGAGCTGGTGCTCGCTTTGCGTGCCGCCACACCCCTACGGACCCTCGCCGACGTGATCCACCCGTTCCCGGCGTTCAACCGGGTCCTGGGCGCAGTTCTGCAGGAACTGGCGGCCAAAGCCGCATGATCTACGCCAGGAGTCCGTCGGGTTCAAAAGGGAGTCGGTGAAGTGATTGACATCCGTCTCGACGTCGACACGATCCTCATCTGGATCCTGGTCGGTCTGGTCGCCGGAGCGCTCGCGAGCCGGGTCGCGCTCGGACATGGCCTGGGCCTGCTGGGCGACCTTGTCGCCGGCGTCCTGGGCGCGTTCATCGGCGGCATCCTGGCCCAGGTCTTCAAGATCAACTTTGCCATCAGCGGGCACCCGATCATCACCGCGATGGTGGTCGCGTTTGTCGGCGCGGTGATCCTGCTGTTCATCCTGAGGATGCTCGGCTTCGGCCGGAGGCACGAGGCCTAGGAGTCAGCGGTAGCCCAAACGCGCGCCGCGAGCGCGTTCACCTAGCATTCGCGCTCCAGATGAAGCCCAAGGAAATTCCCACCAAGGGTCCGGCACTCGCCACCAAGAAGGCGCCCTCGATCGTGATGGTGAATACCGGGGACGGGAAGGGAAAGTCGACCGCGGCGTTCGGCACGGCGATGCGCGCAGCGGCGCGCGGCTGGAAGGTGTGCGTCATCCAGTTCGTCAAGTCGGGGAAGTGGAAGGTGGGCGAGGAGACCTCGGCCACCAGGCTGGGCATCGAGTGGTTGACGATCGGGGACGGCTTCACGTGGGACAGCAAGAACATGGACCGCACGGAGGCTTTCGCCCGGCAGGCCTGGACCGTAAGCAAGGAAAAGATCCAGTCAGGTGACTACGGGCTCGTCGTCCTCGACGAGATCACCTATCCGATGAACTGGGGCTGGATCCCGACCTCGGAGGTCATCGACGTGATCAAGAACCGGCCGCGCTCGGTCAACGTCATCGCCACGGGCCGCGATGCGCCGTCGGAGTTGATCGAGCTCGCAGACACGGTGACCGAGATGAGGAAGGTGAAGCACGCTTTCGACCGCGGCGTCCGGGCCATCCGCGGCATAGATTTCTGATCGTCTAAGCGCCCGCACCTGGCAACGTCCGAGCCAGCGGGGGAGGTGCAGGGGTGGAGTCGGCGGCGGGGACGTAGTGCCATCCCAGCGCGTCGCCATCATGCAGGTTCGCGTCGGTGAAGCCCCCAGGCGAGTTGCTCCAAACGCCATGTTGTTCGACGAACAGCGCCCAATAGGGCTGTTTGGGTGGGAAGCACTGGCCATACTGCGCGGGCTCGTTGTCCACCTGGCACATGGCCTTGCCTGAGCCCAGCTCATGAGCTCCGTACTGCAAGCCTGACTGATCCATGAGCGCCTGCCCGTCGATCATCGCGCTGTTGAAGCCGACGCAGCGCTGCACGGATGCGCCGGACAGGTGTTGAACGACCACGTATGCGTGGTGCGGCGCACCAGTATTGATGCAGGAGGTGACCTGAGCTGCCGATGAGGTCGCCCGAGGCGAGCTGCAAGCGGCAACCAGAAGAACCAAGACGATGCCGGCGAAGAAGTGATTGCGCACGGCCCCCAATGAGCAAGACGGTCATGCCCTCCCAACTCTTGCGCTCGCGGGCGATGAGCCCTAACGCGAGTTGACCGCCCTCAACGCGATGTAGCCGTCGTGCCGGGTGGCGGACATCGCGAAATCAAATCGATCGACTGCGAGGGACAGCTCGATGTCGCTCGGAGCGAAACCTGGCCACTCGCCGGCCATGAACTTGCGATAGCGCTCGCTTTCCCGAAGCGGCTGGAGCAGCGCATCCAGGTCGACGGACGTGCCCAGTAGCATCGCCTCGATGTAAAGCGCGCAGGCGTGGTCCTCAGGAAAGTCGGCCGAGGCGACCAACGTGACCGCGGTCGGCCGCCTTAACTGGCAGGCTTGCGCGGTTGCGCTCGCCACGACCAGACTCCCAGCGAACATGCCGTCGCTTGACTGCGCCGCTCCCATCACCGGCGTGCCGGCGCTCGAACGTTGGATAAGCGTCCTCCCCTGGAGGTGCGCCGCTCGGATCTGGGTTGGGGAGTTGCTGATGGCGATCCCCGGCACGGGCAGGCCGTGCTCCTCGGCGCAGATGATCGCGTCCGTCGTCCGCTGCGCCAGAGCGAGCGCCTCATCGATCGTCGAGACGAGGAGACACTCACGCGCCCCGCCCGCGAACGCGTACGCGCTGACGGTGAACGAGCGCAGGACGTCGATGACGACCACGACCCCGCGGGCTTCGCGAGCGGCGTCGATTCCGGTCGCGTGGACGATTTCCATGCCTCGATGTTGAGGCCTCGCTTCGGGCCGCATGATATCCATCAGCGTGTCATCGCCGGGATCGGGATCGCGTCGCGCCTTTGGTTTCGAGCAGATCGCCGATTGCGGATCGATGCGCGTGGTCGGACTTCGGCTGGAATCAGGCCAGAACGTGCCGGAGCATCGCAACGCGATTCCGGTGGCGCTGATCGTGACTGTGGGCCGTCTTCACTTCGACGATGGGTCCGGGCAAGGCGAGGTCGCCGCGGGCGAGATGCTCCTCATCAACCCCGGCGAGCGCCACACCTATCGTGCCGACGTCGAAACCTCGGCCTATCTCGTGTTCGCCGGGCTGCCAGGGGTGCGCAGCCGCACGTGGAGCCTGCGCCAGAAAGGCTGACGCCCGGCGTCATGGCGCGTTCCACAGCACCAGCAGGCGGCCGTGGTCCGGATCCTCGCGCAGCCGGCTCAGCGTGCCGACGTCGAGCTGCAGGCCCGCCGCGGCGCTGATGTCAAGACGCAGCCATGCCACCGCCACGGCACGGAGGATGTGGCCGTGGGCAAACGCGAGCACTCGACCATCGACGGTCTCGCACAACCTGATGAACTCGAGGGCACGGGCGTAGACCTGGGCGGGCGTCTCCCCGCCTGGCGAGCCGTCTCGGTACAGCTCCCAGCCGGGATGCTTCTGGTGAATCTGCGTGGTGGTGATGCCCTCGTACCGGCCGTAATCGACCTCGCGCAGCAGAGGCGTCAGCTGAGGACTCGCGAATCCGGCGATCTCAGCCGTGCGTACGGCGCGCTGAAGCGGGCTGGACAACACCAGGTCGAAGGTCAGTCCCCTCAGCCGCTTGCGTAAGGCACGGGCCTCGTCTTCGCCCTCGGGCAGCAGGGGGAGGTCGGTGG
>DASWGF010000300.1:0-2235 GCA_036393875.1 Candidatus Dormiibacterota bacterium | reverse complement strand
CGGTCGAGATCCAGGGCGTCGACGAGCAATGCCGCCGATTCGATCTTCCGCCCCCCGTGCGTGCCGAAAAAGCGGCGGAGCTGCGCCTCATGCGTGCGCCCTCGCCATGCAGGCTGATTCTGAAAGCTTCGAAACGGTTCCAGCTCACCTTTCGCGTCGATGACACGTTCCACGGCAGCAGGACCCAGGGAGCGGATCAGCTCGTCCTCCAGGTCTGCGACGCAGACGTAGAAACCGAGTCGTTCCATGTCGGAGCGTGTGAGATTGGAGCCGAGACCGGCCCTTTCCAGACCACGCTGGAAGTCGCCCTCCTCTGCGGCGTCACAGAGGCCGGCGAGTCTAACGTTCGAGCTCCGAGGGCCGAATCTCTCGAGGAAGGTCCAGATGTTTTTCGAACCTCCCATCGGCACAATGGCGATGCCCTCCCCATCAAGGTTCAGGCCGCGGCGCGCAGCGAGCGCTTCGAGCGCCAGCTGATCGCTGATCCCTTCAACCAGTACAACCGCGACTGCCAAGACGCCTAGCTTGCAGCCCGGCGCGCGCATGTGCATTGTTTGCGCATGACCGGAGCGACCCCCAACGTGAAGTTCATCGACCTCACCCAGGACTTCTCGCTCCATACCCCCGCCTTCGCCGGCTACGCCGGCCCCGCGATCCGCTGGACCAAGCGCCTGGCGTTCGACAAGGCCGGCGGCCAGGAGATCACGATGACAATGCATGTCACCACCCACCTGGACGCGCCGGCACACTTCCTGTCGGGCGGAAAGTTCATCGGCGACCTCCCGCTCGACTTCCTCATCGGCCCAGCCTGCGTCGTCGACCTCGAGCGTATGGGCCTCGGCGACTACGACCTGTACGGGCCGGAGCATTTCGAGCGCTGGGAGAAGGACACCGGCCTCCGCATCGAGAGAGGCGACATCCTCGTCATCCATACCGGCTACCACCGGCATTACCCGGAGAACTGGGCCGACCGCTCACAGGTCGACGAGACCAAATACTTCATCCGCCACCCAGGGCCGACCCGCGCTTTCGCGGAATGGGTGTTGAGACGCGGCGTGCGGTGGATAGCGGTGGACGCCGGCAGCGCCGACCACCCGATGAACACGGTGATCCGGCGTATCCGCGCCGATGAGGCCGAGGAGGCCGAGGAGAAGCTCGGCCGCCGCCTCGACGACATCTTCCCGAAAGCCGACTACCAGATCATGCACACGCTGCTTTTTCCGCACGACGTGATCCACATCGAGAACCTCGGCGGCCACATCGATCAAGTGCTCGACCAGAAGATCTTGTTCGGATGCTTTCCGTGGCGCTTCCAGGGCGGCGAGGCCTCGCCGTGCCGCGCGGTCGCGATCATCGAGTGAAGCCGCCACCGTTCGAGTACCACGCACCCGCGTCGATCGACGAAGCGCTCGCGCTGCTAGCTTCGCTTGAGGACGCGAAGGTGCTGGCGGGTGGGCAGTCGCTGGTCCCTCTATTGAACTTCCGCCTCGCGCGACCGGCGCACATCGTCGATATCAACCGGATCCCGAACCTCGACCGCATTTACGAGCGCGACGGCGGCGTCGCCATTCAGGCGCTCGTCCGCGACGCGGACGTCGAGGACTCCGAGCTGGTCGCCAAGATATGTCCGCTGCTCACCGCGGCGGTGCGATTGGTCGCGCATCGCGTGATCCGCAACCGCGGCACCGTGTGCGGAAGCCTCGCCCACGCCGACCCTGCCTCCGAGCTGCCCGCGGTGCTGCTGGTGCTCGGCGGGCACGTCGTTGCACGTTCGACGCGCGGCGATCGCGCGATTCCCGCCGCCGATCTCTTCACCAGCCTCATGCAGACCGCGCTCGGAGCCGATGAGCTGCTGGTCGAAGCCTGGTTCCCAGCCTCGCCTAACAAATCCGGGATTGCTGAAGAGTCACGCCGGCACGGCGACTTCGCCCTCGCCGGCGCGGTTCGAGCGGGAGACCGTCTGGCGCTGTTCGGCGTCGCGCCGACGCCAGTGCTCGCGGATCCAAAGAATCCCACCCAGGGCCTGCAGCCCAGCGGCGACCTCGAGGCCACACCCGAGTTTCGCCTTCACCTTGTGCAGGTCCTCACCGAGAGGGTCTTCGGCGCGTGAAGGTCAACGGCGTCCCGCATCCCGCGCCGATCGATCCTCGCCGACTCCTGTCTGATCACCTGCGCCACGACCTCGGCCTCACCGGCACCCATGTCGGTTGCGAGCACGGCGTGTGCGGCTGCTGC
>DASWGF010000299.1:0-3695 GCA_036393875.1 Candidatus Dormiibacterota bacterium | reverse complement strand
GTTCGGGAGCAGGTGCGCGACCATGGTGGCCTTTCCAGGCGGACGGGCGGCGGCGTCGAACCAGTAATCCTTGCCCTCGATGGTTTGGTGATCGAGCGCCCCATCGGCCAGCGCGATACCGGCCCGCGCGTCGGCCGTCCTGAGGCCCGACCACCATAGGAAGTCCTGGATCTGGGCCGGGCCATGGCTCCGGAAGTAGCGGAGGGTCAGCTCGGCGACCGCTTCATCGCGGTCGAGGGCGCGCGGCTTGGCCACCCGCTCCTCCAGCAGTGCGTACGTGAACTGCTTGCCCCGGCGCGGCCCACTCGCGATCAGAGCGTCCAGCTCCGCGCGCATGATGAGGTGCGGGAGGCGCTGCCCATCGGGCGAGATGCGGTCCGCGCTCAGGACCTCGCCGAGCTCGCCCCGAGTCAGGTGGCTCCCGCCCGCGAGCGCCGCGGTGAACAGTGTTTCGGCCCGAGCTGCGACCTTGTCGTCCAGCTCCAGCCTGCGGTAGCGGGCGACAAGGCCGGCGCGGACCCTCGGCCCGGTCAGGGCGAGCAGCCAGCCGATATCCTCAGGCAGCACGAAGTGCCAGGTGGGTCGCAGCACGTGCGTGCGCAGGATGGCCCCGTGGTCGAACAGCCGATCGAGCTCCACGTCGGTTGTCTGGCGGCTGCGCTGCGCGAGCGCCCACTTGGCCGCGCCGTAATCCTGCGACTGAACCGCCGTCAACCAGCGGACCGAATCCAGCGGCGAAGTGAACGGCTCACCGGTGAGCCGTTGGGCGTGGAGTCGTCGGGCGGCAATGTCGTTCACCTGGCCAGTAAGAGAACATAATCGCGGCATGTCGGCGCCCACCCTCGCGAGAGAGGATGTCGACTTCCTGTCGCTCTTGAGCGAAGTCAACCGGCGGCGTCTTCTGGAAGGCTCGACCCGAGCGGTTTTTCCCGCAGGCAGCATTGCCTTCCACCCCGAGGGACCACCAGCTTCATTCCTGCTCGAGCACGGCTTGGCACGCGCCTACTCCAGCGTTCCGGACGGACGGCAGGCCACCGTCACCTTCTTCCACGCCCGCGATTTGATTGGCGGAGTCACGCTGATGGGCCGGCCGCCGAGGATTCACGTCCAGGCTGTGGTCGACTGCACAATGGCGACTCTTGACCTGGAGACAGTTCGCAAACTGGCGATGACCGAGATCGAGGTCACGATCGCTATCGGCACTCACATGGCGGCGCGCATTCGGAGTTCCTTCCAGCTGATCGCCGTCCGCTCGTTGGGCACCATCAGGGAGCGCCTGGCCTATGACCTCCTTGACCGCGCGTGTCGTTCTCAGCTTGTGGTCGGCCGGCTCGACGTCCGGGCGACCCACGCCGACCTCGCCGACTCCATCGGCTCATCGCGTGAGGTGGTGAGCCGAGCCCTGCGGGACCTCCGCGCCGCGAGTATCGTCGAAACCGCGCCGGGAATGGTGCGGGTCATCGACCCTATGCACCTGGCGGCGATCGTGCGGGCCTTTGTGATTTAAGTCACGCCTGCGACCCTGGTCACCGCGAATGGTCATGCCGCCTGACTAGCTTCGTCTGGTGCCCGGCGCACCCGAAGCCACCGATTGACCCCGATCCGAGTCCTCGTCGTCCAGGACCATCCCATGCTTGCCTCCGCGATCGTCGAGATCCTCGAGGGCGAACCGGGTCTTCGCGTCTTGGCAGTGGCGCGCTCCGGCGCCGACGCCGTGCGCCTCGCCACCCAGGAAGCGGTCGGCGTCGTACTGATGGACTACCGCTTGCCGGACATGACTGGCGCGGCGGCCGCCGGCCAGATCAGGACTGCAAGGCCCGAGACCCCGATCGTGTTCCATACAGCGGATGACAGCGAGACGGCGCTCCTCGACGCCATCGACGCGGGTGCCAGCGCCTATCTCACCGGTGCGGCCACGGCGCGCGAGATCGTGGAAGCCGTTCGTCGAGCCATCCAGGGAGAGGTTCTGATCCCGGTCGCACTCTTCGCGCGGGCCATCGCGCGCCAGCGCCGTGTCGCTACGGAGCAAGGCGAGCGCCAGAGGCTGCTGGCGGAGTTCACCCCGCGCGAGCTGGAGATCTTGCGGGTGCTGGCCACGGGGCGTGACACCGCGACCATAGCCGACCGCTTGGGCATCGCACCCCATACCGTCGAGTGGCACCTGCGGCACGTCATGGAGAAGCTCGGGGTCCACTCGAAGCTGCAGGCATTGGTCGCCGCCGTGCGCCTGGGCTTGATCCAGCTTTAAGCGGAGCGGGGTTAAGAGGCGGTCCGAATCGCCGCCGCGAACTGATCCAGCGTTTCCCCGCCGCTGATGCGCAGCCGGGTCCAGACATACCGGTTGGCCAGCGTGTACGAGTAGCCGAACCTGGTGGTGGTGGCGTCGTGGAATCCCGCATCGGCCACCGCATAGGCGACCGCTACCGTGTACTTTCCACTTGGGTAGCAGAACGACACCACCGGGTGTTCAACCAGCTGCTCGAGAAACGCCTTCGACTGGACGAGCTGTGCGCGCACAGCGGCGGCAGGCAGATCGGCCAGGTTCACGTGATTGACGGTATGTGACCCGATCTCGATACCCGAGCGGTCCGCTTCGCGGACCTGCGCTGCGGTCATGTACCCCGACGTTCCTACAAAGCCCGAGACGATGTACGCAACGGCTCGAAAGTCGTGGCTTCGGAGGATCGGAAGCGCGGTCGTGTAGAAGTCGGCATATCCGTCATCGAAGGTCAGGATCACGGGCTTGCTCGGCAAGCCTTGCGCTCCGGCGAGATATGCGTACAGATCCTCGGTTGTGATGGGGTGGTAGCCGCTCTGTGCCAGCCACTCCATTTGGGCCCCGAAGTCGCCCGGCGTAACCGAGAGGGCAAAGCCCAACCGGTCGTTGAGATCCGGGTTCACCCGGATGTAGTGGTAAGTCAGAATCGGCACGTTGATCGAGCGGGGGCCGGGCGCCAGCACGTCGGGCGGCCGAGCCACCGTCGTGAAGCTCCACCACCTCGATCCGGTCAACTGCGCACCCACCACCGACCGACCACCCACTTCAACCTGGTACGAGGTCGCATACGCAAGCCGGAATGGCTCGAAGCGGAGGGTGTAGTCATCGGTCCACACGAAGCGGCCCTCCGCGGCGGGCTGGATCAGGAACGAAGCCTCGACGCTGGTGTGATTCATCCACTGGCTGAAAGACATCAGGATCGGCGCCTGCACAGGGATCTCGGTCGTCTTCGGTTCGACGGCATCTAGACGAGGAGCGACCCGCAGGGCATGTTCGGCGTCGTCAAGCAAGGCGGCAGGCGCCTGCGCGGTCCGCGTCACGTCCGGAGCCGGCGAGCTCCATGCCACGACCGGCGACGCCATAGCCTGGCGGCCGGCAGTCTGGGTCAAGCTGCCGGCAGACACAGCCGACACCTTTTGACCATTGAGGCCCGCGAAGCCCGTGGTGAGGAGGAGGGCGGCGACCAGTGCCGACGCGGCGAACTGTCCGGCGTACGCAAGGGCGCGTTCGATCAAGGTTGCCGGGACCCCCCTTTGCGGGGACCATGCGCTCCCACGTACATGACGAAAACGTCTCCTGGCGCGGGAAGCGGAACCCCTGACTCCTCGGGGTAGAGGAGTCCGTGGCTGCCCACGTAACTGTTCGGGTGAAGTATGTGCCCTATCCGGCCCGTGCCGGCATCGATGGCGTCCGCCTA
>DASWGF010000298.1:0-2820 GCA_036393875.1 Candidatus Dormiibacterota bacterium | reverse complement strand
GAGCACCGTGCCTTTGCGCAGGTCCGGTCCAAGGTCGTGGACGAGTACGCGTCCTTCTATGTCGTGCGCGCCGGCGGTCCGGCCCTCCAGCCTGTGGGCTCGCATTACTGCAACGATAGATTCGATCCCATGACGACCGTTCGCCTTTACAACACGCTCAGCCGGCAGAAGGAGGAGCTGCCTCCCCCGGAGCAGGGCGCGATCCGCATCTACTCGTGTGGGCCCACGGTCTATCGCAACGTCCACATCGGCAACCTGCGCACGTTCATGCTCCCCGACCTGCTCCGACGCAGCCTCGAGTACCTCGGGTACCGCACCGAGCAGGTGATGAACATCACGGACGTGGGCCACCTCACAGATGACTCCTTCGACCGCGGCGAGGACAAGATGCTCGTCTCGGCGCGGCTGGAGAGCAAGCCACCCGAGGAGATCGCCGCCCACTACACCAAGGCGTTTGTGGACGACGCCGCCCTGGTCAACATCCGCCCGGCCGATCACAACCCCCACGCCACCGAATACATCCCGCGGATGATCGACCTCATCGGCATCCTGATCGCCAAGGGTCATGCGTACGAGGTGGACGGCACCGTGTACTACGACATCGCCAGCTTCCCCGCCTACGGGCGGCTGTCGCGCAACACCACCGACAAGCTGCTCGCCGGATCGAGGGGCGAGGTCGACCCCCGCAAGCGTCACCCGGGCGACTTCACGTTGTGGAAGGCGGCCGGCGAGCACCGCCTCCAGCTCTGGCCCAGCCCGTGGGGCCCGGGCTTCCCGGGCTGGCACATCGAATGCTCTGCGATGTCGATGTCGCTTCTGGGCGAGAGGTTCGACATCCACACCGGTGGCGCGGACAACGTGTTCCCACACCATGAAGCCGAGCTGGCTCAGTCGGAGGGCGTGACCGGCCATCGCGTGGTGAATCACTGGATGCACGGAGGCTTGCTTCTCCTCGCCGGCACGAGGATGGCCAAGTCCGCGGGCAATTTCTTTCGGATCACCGAGCTGGTCGACCAGGGATTCGATCCGCTCGCCTTCCGTTATCTCGCGCTGCAGGCGAAGTACCGGACCAAGCTGAACTTCAGCACGGAAGGATTGGCCGGCGCGGACCGCGCGCTCGCGCACCTGCGCGATCGGCTAGCGGATTGGGGGGCGCGCGGTGACGCTCCTGCCGGCGAGCATGAAGCTGATGAATTCGAGGCTCGCTTTCGAGCCGCGCTTGCCGACGACCTCGACCTTCCGGCCGCCATGGCGCTGGTGTCCGAGGTGATGCGCTCAGGCCTGCCAGGAGTCGACAAGGCGCGCCTTCTACTTCGATGGGACCAGGTCCTCGGGCTGGACCTCGACCGGAGCGCTCCGCACCTCGATTTGCCGGTGGGTGCAACAGTCCTGCTCGACAAACGTGCGCACGCCCGCGCCGCCAGGGATTTCACGACTGCCGATCGCGTACGCGACGAGCTCGCAGACATCGGGGTGACGGTCACAGACACACCCGAAGGCCAGCGCTGGAAAGTTGTGAGGCGTCGTGGTTAGGTGGCCAGCAGGCCGGATTCACTCCGGCCGTCTCGTCCCACCCACGAACCAGACACTCCGGCGTGGTTTGCGTCGCGATAAGGCGCAGCGTCCTCTGGGGCCACCACGGCGAAGCCGTGGGAGTTACCCAGGTTGTCCCTCATAAGTTGTAGGGCCGAGCCTTGCGGCCCGGCCCCACGAGAGGAAGGGTTCTAGCGAATCGCCCTAGGGACTACCAGACGATGAGCAGCGAGCTCTCCGAGCCGGCGCCGGGGTTGGTCGGCTTGTGGCTGTTGCTGTTGCCATTGCCGGTGCCCGTGCTCTTGCCCTTGTCCTTGTCCTTGGCGTTGCCTTTGCCGTTGTTGGTGCCGTTGTCGTTGCCCTTGTGCTTGCCCTGGTTTTCGCGTGCCTTGCTGGAAGCGAAGTCACTGACACATTCGCCAATGCCGTGCACCCCAAGGCGAGCCGCCGAGGCTTTGCAGGCGCCTACCTGCGTCTTGACCTGCTGGCCCCAGTTGGTGGGATTCAAGCTGCCCGTGACCGCGACCTCGGTCGCGGCGCCGGCCACGACGACCGCAGCGGCGGCCACCGCGATACCGGTGAGCAGCTTTGCCCCGAGCGCGGCTCCCGCGCCTCCCAAAAGTCTCTTCATGATCCCTCCTGACAACGGGGCTCTCCGGAGCGGGATCGGCGCGGCCGCAATCGGATCCAGGATCCGGTGCAGCTCCCGCTCCAGCTCGCTTTCGAAGTCGCCTGTTCCGTTCATCGGCAAGAAGGAACCATCTCTGCGGCTGAACTACCCATTTTTCTTTGCTCCGGCACGTGACCCGGCGAGCAGTTGCTGGAGCCGGGTCCGGGCAGCCGCGAGGCGAGAGGCGACCGTCCGTTCGGGCACGCCGAGAGCAATCGCGATCTCGCGATTGGTATACCCGTGATAGTGACGGAGCACGATGGCTGCTGCCTGCTTCGGCGGCAGCTTTCTCAAGGCGGTCACGAGGTCGGAGCTCTCCACCACCACGGCGGGATCAGCCGAAGGGGCAGGTCTGCCGACGCGACGCAGAATGGCACCGACCTCCTGGAGCCTCTCCCGGCGCTGGCCGTTGATAGCCGTGTTGATGGCGATGCGGTGGAGCCAGGCTTCGGCGGGGGCATCGGGCCGCCACGACTTCCAGGCCTTGAACGCGCGTTCGAAAGCGTCCTGGGTGCAGTCCTCCGCGGCCTCGCGGTCGCGCAGCATCGTGATCAGAGTCCCCAGGATCCGCCGGTACGAGTTGCGATAAAGGCGCTCGAAGTCGGCCTCTGAACCGG
>DASWGF010000297.1:0-3292 GCA_036393875.1 Candidatus Dormiibacterota bacterium | reverse complement strand
GGTCGGAGCCAGTCGTCGCGTTGCTCCCGGCGGGTCCAACCGGTACTGATCTGCAGCCGGCTCTGACTGAGCCGCGGAGCGCCAGGACGGAGCCGGGCATGGGGTTGTCGGCGCGTTTGACCGCGGGGATGGTCGCCCTGATCGTGCTCACCGTGGCCGCCACCGGCGCGCTCACCTATCATAATGTGTCCCTAGTCGAGGTTCCGCGCGCGCTTGATCGCCTCGACATCCATGCCCGTCTGCTTGCCTCCGATCTCGAGGCCTCTGTGGGCGGATTGCGAGGTGATGTGCTCGCCATTCCGAGAGCGGCTTCCGTCGCCGTTGAAGGCGTCAGGCGCGCGACGCGAGGCGGCGGCGTAGATCCCTTCGGCGTCACGACGCTGGCCCAATGGCGCGGCGCGCTGAGCGAGAGCTTCGCCGCCCAACTGGCCGCCAATCCGGCTTACGGTCAGATCCGCCTGATCGGTGCCACCGACGGTGGCCGAGAGATCGCGCGGACCGACCGCATGGGGCCAGAGAACGCCGTCCGGGTCGCGCCCGAAGCCGAGCTCCAGCCCAGGGGCGACCGTGATTACTTCCAGCGCGCCATGCGGCTGCGCGCTGGCGAGGTCGATATCTCACCGGTCGAGCTCGATCGGGAGCACGGAGCGATCGACACGCCAAATTTGCCGGTCGTTAGGGCGTCGACTCCGCTCGTGGGGCCGGACGGGCGGCCATTCGGGATCGTGGTCATCGATATCGACCTGCGTGGACCATTCGCGCGTGCGCGCGCGAACGCCCGACCCGGTGGCGCAGTTTACATCGTCAACAGCAACGGCGAGTATCTGGTCCATCCAGATCCGGCTCGCGAGTTCGGCTTCCAGCTCAGCGCGCCGTCGCGCCTGCAGGACGATTTTCCGGCGCTGGGCGGCATGCTGGCTCGTGGCAAGGCGGCGCCGCAGGTGGTTCAGGAACGTAGCGGTGCGGAGTTCGGCGCGGCCTTGGCCGGTGCGCGGCTTGCCGAAGGACCCCAGCTATTCGTCGTCGAAGCGGTGCCGTACGCGGATCTCGCCGCGGCGTTGACCACCGTGCGCAACTCCACCGTGGCGGCGGTCCTGGTGGCAGCGATCGGCGCAGTCCTGCTGGCCATCGTGCTGGCGCGCTCCTTGACCCGGCGTCTCACCCAGATGACGGCGGCGATCGACAGCTTCGGGCGCGGCGAGCCGCTGAGCCTGCCGACCCGGTCCAGCGGCGAGATCGGCGCACTGGCCCGCGCCTTTGATCGTATGGCTGCCGAGGTGCGTGAAAAAACGGTGTCGCTGGAGACCGAGATCGTCGAGCGTCGGCGGCTGTTTGCGAACTCGCTCGACCTCATCCTGATCGTCGACCGCGAGGGCACCGTCATCGACATCAGCCCGAGCGCCGAGGCGATCCTCGGTTATCGTCCGGAGGAGATGATCGGCCGCAAAGGTGCCGCGCTCCTGCATCCTGGCGACCTTGAGCGGGCCCGCGAGGAAATGCGGGCGGCGCGCCAAGGCCGCGCCACGCGAAACTTCGACTGCCGCTATGTGCACCGTGACGGCCGGATCGTGCCGCTCACCTTGAGCGGGGCGTGGCTCGAGCTGGAGCAACGCTATTTCTTCATCGGCCGCGACATGACGGAACGCATCGCGTTGGAGCAACAGCTGCGCCAGTCCCAGAAGCTCGATGCGATCGGTCACCTCACCGGCGGTGTCGCTCACGACTTCAACAACATCCTTACCGTCATCACCGGGACCATCGAGATCCTCGCCGACGCGGTCGCTCATTCGCCGCAGCTTGCGGTGATTGCCCGGATGATCGACGACGCAGCATGGCGTGGCGCCGACCTCATTCAGCAGTTGCTCGCCTTCGCCCGCAAGCAGCCGCTGCAGCCGCAGTCGACCGACGTGAACCGGTTGGTCCTCGACACCGCCAAGCTGCTTCGTCCAACTCTCGGCGAGAGCGTCGAGATCAAGATGACGCTCGAGGAAGACACCTGGCCGGCGATGATCGATCCGTCACAGCTCGGCACCGCGCTGATCAACTTGGCGGTCAACGCCCGCGATGCCATGCCGGGTGGCGGCAAGCTCATCCTGGAGACCGGTAACGTGATGCTCGATGCGTCTTTTGCCACGATCCATGCGGAGGAGGTCCGGCCCCGCCCCTATGTGATGATCGCGGTGACCGACACCGGAGTCGGAATCCCAGCAGACATTCGCGATAGGGTGTTCGAGCCGTTCTTCACGACCAAGGAGGTCGGACAAGGAACCGGACTAGGGCTCAGCATGGTCTACGGTTTTGTCAAGCAATCGGGCGGCCACATCAAAATTGACAGCGAGGAAGGCCACGGCACGACTTTTAAGCTGTACCTGCCGCGCAGCAGCAGCGAGTCCGTTGCACCGATCGAGCGACCGGTCGCCGCCGCTGAGGGCGGCGAGGAGACCATTCTGGTGGTCGAGGACGACGCATTGGTCCGTCAATACGTTGTCGCACAGTTGGAAAGCCTGCGCTATGCGGTGCTCGCCGCTGCCTCGGCGCGCGAGGCTCTCGACATGATCGCCGCCGGCCGCGCATTCGACCTGCTGTTCACCGATGTGATCCTCGGCAGCGGATTCAACGGTCCAGCGCTCGCCGATGAGATCCTGCGGCTGCGCCCGGGTGTCAAGGTGCTGTATACATCCGGATACACGAAGGACGCGATGGCGACCCACGGCCGGATTGATCCCGGCGTCGCGCTGATCCATAAGCCCTATCGCAAGATCGAACTCGCGCGCAAGATCCGCGCCGTGCTCGGCACACCTTCCGGCACGGCGACGCAAGATTGGCTCAGAAGGCTGCGATGAGCTGCGGAGGTCGTCTTGATTCTGATCGGCCGGCTTGAAGCCGAGCGGCAGCCGCGTAGGCCGCATGCTGGTCATTATTGCGGATCGTAACGCTTGAACAGCGTGGGATCGTCTTTGTACATCTTGATGAGTTCGATCAGGCTCTCAATGCCGAAGTCGGTGAACGCCAAGACGCCGTCTTCTCCGACGCCGTAGACCCAGATGACACCGTCTTCGATTTCCATCTCGCTGGCGACGTCCCGCAGCCAATCCTCGTCTTCGCCGAGCTTGCTCGGCAACGCGGGTGATAGTGGTGACGTGACGGACCTTGTTGACGTGCGTGGTCACGCCGCTCGGACCGAGATCGCTGACGCTGGAGGCGTCCAATTCCAGGGTAGCAACTCATCCAGCCTATGGGCGGGATGAGCGGCGATGCGTGAGAGGACGTCGGCCAGCCAGGCTTGCGGGTC
>DASWGF010000296.1:0-9805 GCA_036393875.1 Candidatus Dormiibacterota bacterium | reverse complement strand
TCGACCGCGCGGATCAAGCCCATGTTGCCCTCCTGGATCAGGTCGAGGAATGGCATCCCGCGGCCGATGTACTTCTTGGCGATGGACACGACCAGCCGGAGGTTGGCCTCAGTCAGGCGCTGCTTGGCCTCGTATGCGCGCTCATACCGCTCGGTCAGCCTGTAGCGAGCGATCCGGTAGGCCTCCAGCGCCTCCGCCCGAACCCTTGGCCGCGCCGCGCCGTTGGCCTGGCGCTTGCGGGCGGCCGCCGCAGCGTCGAGTAGGTTCTGCAGTTTCGAGAGGTCGTTTAGGCCGAGTAGCTCGTGCGCGATGTGAGCCTGCTGGCGCTTGCGCTTGATTAGGGCGAGGCGCTCGATGACGTCGGGCAGCGTCTCCTCCACCGACCGCTGACGGCCCTCGACCTCCTCGGCCACGCTCAGCGCCTTGAACGCATCGTGTAGCGGCTTGGCCTCGATGGCCTGCGCCAGCACGACCTCGTCGTTGGCGGTGAGCAGGCTGACGCGCCCGATTTCCTTGAGGTACATCCGCACCGGGTCGTCGAGGGAGGCCGAGTCCATCATCTCTGTGTCAAGCAGCATCTCGTCGTCGATCTCCTCGACGTCCTTCTCCCCGTCCGCGACCGTGATACCCATTTCCGTAAAGACCTGGAAGACCAGGAACACCTGCTCCGGCTCGGCCTCCATCTCGGGGAATGAGTCGAGAATGTTGTCAGGAGTCAGGTAGCCTTGCTCCTTGCCCTTAACGATCAGGTCCTCGGCGACGCGGACCCGCTCGTCCTTGAGGTTTGACTCGATCGTAGCTAGCGTCTTCGCCAACTAGCCCTGTCCCCCTGTTAATCCTTTGACGCCCGAATCACCTGGACGAGGCGGCGATCCTCGGTCACGAGCATGGCGAGCTCGTCGCGGTCGGCTCTCCTGTCAGCCTACGCCGGGTGGAACCGAATGCTCGGCGCACATCCACCAGTTGAACTCAGCAGGTTACGTGCAGGATGGCGTTGGTGTCATTACGGCCGCCATCTAGGATGGCGATGGCAGCTTTGGTCGGCAGGCTCGGGAGCTCCACCTTGCGAAGCTGGGCCTCCTTTCGCACTTCGGCCATCACTGTCAACCCGCCCTCGGCTCCGGTTCCTACCACCAGCCGGCGGCAGCCCCACGGGATGTCTTCTTTGGTCGAGAGCGGTGTATGCCATAGATGTCCCGATACTGCTTGGAGGCCTTCTTCTTTCGCTTCCGAATCGCACACCGGTCGATGACCACGTCGTGCTCATAAGTCACGCCGTCGATCCGGATGGAGCCAAAGGAGAAACTCTCGAAGTGCACCGGTACCTCCCTGCTTGAGGTTACGCCCCGCAAGCGCGAGGCGCGGCGGAGTAAGTTGCCAGGATCGTCTGCCTCACATGGTGCCGGCATGGCTGTGCAGCCCGGCAAGAGCGCCCGTCACCGGTCGGTATTTCGTCTCCGACAGCCGCTGTACGGCATGCCGGGTTGACAGCCTCCGGCCGCAGCGCTGTACTTGCGTGAGGAGGTGGGGTGACACATGGCTGTTTACGAGTTCGAGTGCCAATCCTGCGGTAAGCGCTTCGAGATAAGCATGGCGATCAGCGAGCACGACCGCCTGAAAAACCGGCCACCGGCCTGTCCGGACTGTGGTAAGCGCAAGACCCAGCAGCTAGCTTCGATCTTCAGCTGCAAGGCCCCGAGCAAGTACTGAGCGCTTTCGCCGCTCAGTGAAGCGGCCACGCTGACCTGGGGAGGCGGTCGGCCACCTCGGCCAGGTTGCTGCCGGCGAAATTAGGGCTTCGAGTGTTTCTCGGGGGCAGTGCGCCGCGCCACTTCACGGCGCGCGCAATCGATCGCTGAGGACGGGTTGGCGTGAGTGATGTGCTCGCAGTTCCAGACGCTCTGGCCGTCCGACTGCTTGACCACTGCGGTGAAGTCGAGGCGCCCTGCTTGTTGAACGTAAGACGCCTGCAGGTCGGCAGCCACAACCCCATTCTGCTCTAAGCCAAAGAGTGCAGACCGCCGATGACTCTCTGCAAGCATGCCGCTCGGGACAGGCGTATTCCGACCGTCCATTCATTCCCCTAGAGGATCAGTCCCGCCGCCATCCCGCCCGCGCCGCCTAACCACGTGACCGCTCGAACGCAAGAAAACGCAAAACAATCGTTGCACTGAGTGAACGATTGAGCGAGAGAATCAATCGGGTAATGGGGGAGCTGGCTGAGCTGGGCGCCGTCCGTCCCCGCCTACTCGCCGACGACACTATCGAGTTGCGTCCTTGGCCAGCATCGCCCGAACTCTCCCAGAAAGTCAGTGAGATTTTCGAGCGAGCGGGTGTGAAAGAGCTGCAGCCATGGGTATGGGGAGTTGCGAAGGAAGACGATGTATCTCGGCCGCGGTCGTCTCGGGCCGTCCGTATGCGCACGCTCGCCGCGCTGGCTCTGTTAGGAGCCTTGGTTGGCGCCTTGGTTGGCCTCCTCAAGTTCCGACGACCGAGGTTGAGCGACTAAGCAAACACTGAGCGGTCCCAGTCTGCGGCTACCTCCGAGATACTATGGGGTTGCTGTACGAATGCTGTATACCTGTCAAGCCGGGGTTGACAGCAGTTCGAGTTTCGAATTCAAGTTTGGCTCCGGACCAGGGATTCGAACCCTGAACCTTGCGGTTAACAGCCGCCTGCTCTACCGTTGAGCTAGTCCGGAACGGCTCGTTGATTCTAGGTGCTGAGTTCGTATCGGTGGCTTCCGGAGCTATTACGAGCTCAGTAGGCGCCGGGCTCGCTCGGCCATCGGCAGGTCGACGAACTCTCCATCCGCTGTACGTGTGGCTGCACCGCCCGACGCCTCGAACGCCAACAACACTTTGTTCGCCCATGCCAGCTCCTCGGGTGTGGGCGCAAACACTGCATTGATGATCGGCACCTGGCGCGGGTGGATCGCCGACTTGCCGAAAAAACCCAGCCGCCGCGCGGCCTCTGCCTCCTTCTTGAGGCCATCGTCATCCTCGAGCATCGGATGCACCCCGTCGCTCGGAGGCGGTTTGCTCGCCGCACGGGCCGCGGCCACCAGAAAGGACCGCGCGAACAGCGTCTCATGGTCGCCGCCCGCGATCCCGAGGTCGACGGCGAGGTCGATGCCTCCATAAGAAAGCAACGCGCAGGCCGGCGCAGATGCGATTTCGAAGGCAGCGAGCACACCCCGGGCGGATTCGATGGTGCAGTCGAGCAGCACTTCAGGCGCACGTTCTGCCACCCAGGTGACCTCGTCCGCCGACTCGACTTTGGGGATGCGAAGTCCTAGCGCCGAGCCGGCCAGCGCGTCGAGGTCGCGTTCGCACAACTCGGTCCGGGCCCGGTTGACCCGCACCCAACACGGCCGTGCGGCGGCCACCTCGGCGACCATCTCGCGCGCGCGATCCTTAATGTCAGGCGGGACCGCGTCCTCAAGGTCGAGCAGCACCACGTCCGCCCCGGCGTCGAACACCAGGCGCAAGAGCTTCTCGTTGTGACCAGGCGCAAAGAGCCAGCTGCGCGGCGATCGTGTCACTCCGCCGCCGGAGAGGTTAGGGAATGTCTTCACGTACCAGCTGGCGCGCGATCACCGTCCGGAGGATGTCGTTGGTGCCTTCGCCGATGGCCATCAGCGGCGCGTCCCGGTAGAACCGCTCGATCTCGTACTCGGTCGAGTAGCCATAGCCGCCGTGGATGCGCATCGCCTCGAGCGACGCCTTGATGCAGACCTCGGACGCGTACAGCTTCGCCATCCCGGTCTGGAGATCCGCCCGCCGTCCCGAATCAAGCGCTGAGGCTGCCCACCAGGTCAGCAGCCGCGCGGCCTGCACCTCGGTCGCCATATCCGCGAGCTTGAGCTGGATGGCCTGAAACTCCGCGATCGGCCTGCCGAATGCGTGGCGATCCCGTGCGTAGGCGAGCGACCGATCGAGGCTGGCCTGCGCCACGCCCACCGCGCGCCCGGCGATGTTGACCCGACCAAACTCGAGCGCCGAAAGCGCCTGCTGCAGCCCGTGACCCTCCTCCCCGCCAAGCACGTTCTCCACCGGCACGCGGCAGTCGCTCAAGAACACTTCTGACGATTCCGGCCCCTTGTAGCCAAGCTTGTCGAGGTCCTTCCCGACCGTGAACCCCGGCGTCCCCTGCTCGATTATCAGCACGGTCATACCTCGGTGGCGTGGCTGAGCGTTGGGGTCGGTCTTGACCAGCACCGGCAGCGGGTCGGCGTGGCGCGCGTTGGTGATCCACGTCTTGGCGCCGTTGACGACGTAGTGATCGCCCGAACGCTTCGCCACCGTGGTGATGCCCTGGAGGTCGCTGCCCGCCTGCGGCTCGGTCAGCGCGATCCCCGAACGCCGCTTGCCGGTCGCGAGGTCCGGCAGCCACCGGCTGCGTTGTTCGGGCGTGCCGAATCGCGCCAGCATCAGGGTGGCGAGCGAATGCGAGCCCAGGATTCCGGCCACGCCCATCCATGCCTTCGAGATCTCTTCGAAAACGATCGAATAGGAAACCGCGTCGATCGCGATGCCCCCGTATTCCTCGGGCACCAGCATCCCGAACAGGCCCATGGCCTTCATCTCTTCGACGATCTCTTCGGGGTAGCGGCCGGCCAGCTCCATCTCGCGCGCCACCGGGCCGATGCTCTTGCGGGCGAAATCGCGCATGAGGTCGCGGAACGCGGCCTGCTGTTCCGAAAGCTCGAAGTCCATCCTTACTTAGCTGACGCTTTCGCGATCCGCGGAGCCTGGCCGCGGCGGTAGACCATCGCCGTGCGTTTGAAGGAGATCACCTCGGTTCCGTCTTGTTTGAAGCCCATCGTGCGCACCGTGACGATGCCGACGTTCTTGCGCGAGCCCGACGCGCGCGCCTCGACCACCTCGGAGCGCGAGTAAATCGTGTCGCCCTCGAAGACCGGGTTCGGCAGCCGCACCTCGTCCCAACCGAGATTGGCCATCACGTTCTGGGTCACGTCGGTCACGCTCTGGCCTGTAACGAGGGCCAGGGTGAGGCAGCTGTTGACGAGCGGCTTGCCGAACTCGGTCTGCGCCGCGTAATGGTGGTCGAAGTGGATCGGCGCGGTGTTCTGGGTCAGCAGCGTGAACCAGATGTTGTCGGCCGACGTGATCGTCCGGCCGAGGGGGTGCTCGTAGACGTCGCCCACCTCGAAATCCTCGAAGAATCGCCCGCGCCAGCCCTCTTTGACAGTCACTTCTCGGTCGTGATCATGAGACATGTGGGGAGGCATCACAGCCCCAGGTATGCCTTTCGCACACCGGGGTCGTCGCGCACCTCGGCCGCGGGTCCGCTCAACGCGACCCGCCCGTTCTCCAGGACATAGGCGCGATTGGCTACGTCCAATGCCACCAGCACGTCCTGTTCGACGAGGAGCAAGGCTGTGCCGTCGCGGTTGATCTGCTGGACTACGTCGATCAGGCGCTCGACCACCTTCGGAGCCAGCCCGAGCGACAGCTCGTCGACCATCAGGAGCTTGGGCCGGGCCATCATCCCCCGCCCGATCGCCACCATCTGCTGCTCCCCACCCGAGAGGGTCCCGGCGTCTCGCGAGAGCTTGTCCTTGAGCGCCGGGAAGTAGCCGAGCACACGCGTGAGGTCGTCGCGGACCTGACGATCGCGCCGCAGGTACGCGCCCAGGATCAGATTCCTCTCGACCGACATGGTCCCGAACAGGCGGCGGCCCTGCGGCACGTGGGCGACGCCATTCCGGACGAGGACTTCCGGCCGCGAGTTGGTGACGTCATGGCCGCCGAGACTTACCGTCCCCGAAGTGGCGCGCACGAGTCCGCTCAGGACGCCGAGCAGAGTGGACTTCCCCGCGCCGTTCGCGCCCACCAGCGCGATCAGCTCGGCCGGCGCGACTTCGAGATCGATCCCGAACAGCACAGGCCCAGCGTCGAACCCGGCTGTCAGCCCGCGAACTTTGAGAAATGGTTCAGGAAGACTTGAGGCGTTTGGCATAGCGCTCGCCCAGATAGGCCTGGATCACACGCTCGTCGCGTAGCACGACCTCCGGCTCGCCCTCGGCCAGGACCTGGCCGGAGTCGAGGACGATCGCGCGGCGGCAGACTCCGACGATCACGCGCATCACGTGCTCGATCAGCAGCACTGTCACCCCGGTGGCATGCACTGACCGGACCATCTCGAGCGCCTCGTCGATCTCGACGTTGTTGAGCCCCGCCATCACCTCGTCCAGCAGCAACAGCTGCGGCCTCGTCGCCACCGCGCGCGCGACCTCGAGCCGTTTGCGATCGGGGATGGTGAGCGCGGACACCGGCTGGTCCGCCTTGGCTTTGAGGCCGACCAGCGCCAGCACGTCATCCGCCAGCGCGAAAGCCTGCTTGACCCCTCGCCGCGCATGCGCGCTGCCGAACAGCGCTCCGATCCCGACGTTCTCCCGCGCGGTCATGGAGCCGAACGGCTTGACGATCTGGAAGGTGCGGCCGATTCCAAGCCTGGCGACCCGGTGGGGCGCCATGCCCGCGATCGACGAGCCGTTCAACTTGATGTCGCCGCCGTCGGGGTGATAAACGCCGCTGATGCAGTTCAGCAGCGTCGTCTTGCCCGCGCCGTTGGGTCCGATGATGCCGACGATGTCGCCTTTGGCGATCTCGAAGTTCACCCCGTCCACCGCGGCCACGCCGCCGAATCGCTTGGTGACCCCGCGCAGCTCGAGCTGCGGCACCGCGCTCACAAGGATGTCTCGCGAAGCGAGCGGCGCAGATACGCCAGGCTCAGCCGGGTGCGACCACCGAAAAAGTCGATGACTCCGCGGGGCACGAAGATCACGACCGCGACCAGGAGAAGGCCGAGGATGACCTGCGCGACGATGGGCCGCGCGTCCGACGAGACGAACGGTAGGTCGAACGAGATCGGCAGGGTGCCGCCCAGAAACTGGATGAGCAGCTGCAGGAGGACGGCACCGGCCGCAGGGCCGAACACCGTGCCCGTGCCGCCGAGCAGCGCCATCAGGATCATCTGGACGTTGTATTCGATCGGAAATACGTTGTCCTGGTTGATGAAGACGTTCCACTGGGAGAAGATCCCTCCCGCCAGGCCGGTCAGGGCCGCGGCCAGCGCGAAGGCCGCAACCTTGTAGGCCGTGGTGTTGACGCCGAGCACTGACGCCGCCTCTTCGTTCTCCCGGATCGCGATCAGGCCATAGCCGAACTGACTGCGCAGCACCCACCACGTGACCCCAATCGAGAACATCGCCGCCGCCGACATCAGGTAGAAAAAGAAGAGTCCACGGTTGTCGATCCGCAGGATCGGAAGGAACAGACCGCTCGCGCCGCCGAAGACCGGCTGGCCACCGTAGTCGATGTTCTGGACCAGCTCACCCACGGCCACGCCCACTCCCAGGCTCGCCACGGCGAAGTAGTGTCCGCGCAGCCGGAGCAGCGGGAGCCCCACCAGAGCGGCGAAGGCGGCGGCGACGACCGGTGCGAGCGGCAACGCAAGGAGAAAAGGCCACTTCGCCTTGGCGATCAGCATGCCGGTCGTGTAGGCGCCGATGCCGAAGAACGCGACGTTCCCGAACGCCGCGTACCCGGTGATCCCTCCGATGATGTTCCACGCCGTCGCGAGCACCATGAACATCGCGATGATCGTGGCGATCCGGAACCACAGCTTGTCCGCCAGGAGGGGCACGTTGGCGGACTGGGCGGCTTCGAGCGAGGTCAGCGGAGCCAGCAGAGCGTACGCGGCGAGAATCCCGCCCGCGATGAGAAAGACGCGACGCCAGCGGCGGTTCGAGGTGGCCGCCCCGATCACCGCAGGCGCCCCATCAGACCCTGGGGTCGCGTCACCAGCACCACGACCATGAGGCCGAACGCGATCGCGTTGGCGAAGACGGAGCCCGAGCCGGGGAGCGATTGCCCGAAGGCTTCGACCAACCCGAAGGCAAGGCCTCCGACCACCGTGGCGCTCACTCTCCCCAAGCCGCCCAGGATCACGACCACGAACGCCTGCAGGGTGTACGGCTCGCCCGCGGTCGGAGTGATGGCCTGGATCAAAGCGATGAGGCCGCCCGCGACGCCCGCGCATGCGGCCCCCAACCCGTAGGTGACCGCGTAGGCGTGCCGGAGGTCGATGCCGACGAGCTGGGCGGCGTCGCGGTCCGCGGCGATCGCGTTGATCGCGAGGCCGATGCGGGTTCGGTTCAGGAGGAAGGCAAGCCCGGCCGACAGCAGGATTGCCGCCCCCAGCGAGATCAGCGGGACATAAGGGATGACGATGCTGCCGAACTCCAGGCCCTTGCCGGCGTACGAGGGGGTGACCGAGCGGAAGTCCGACCCGAAAGTGAGCAAAAGTAAGTTGACGAGCACGAGGTTCAGCCCGAACGTGAGCAGGAAGGTGAAAAGCAGCGGCGCTCGAATGATCCGGTTGATCACGCCACGCTGGAGCGCGTAGCCGAGCACGAACAACGCCACCGCGTCCACCGGCAGTGTCAGGAACGGATCGAGGTGCAGCGCGGTGAACAGCTGCCAGGTGATGTAGCCGCCGATGATCACCAGCGCACCGTGTGCGAGGTTGACGATGTTGAGCACTCCCCAGACCAGGCCGAAGCCGACCCCGACCGCGACGTAGACGCCTCCGGCCAGCAGGCCGAGGATGACCAGCTGGACGAAGTCGGACAAGGGTGGCTAGCCGGCCTTTCGGATCAGCGCTGGTCCCAGTTGGGCGTCGGGTACATCGGCTTGGCGTCGGCGACGCTCGCGGGAAAGACGGTGTGGTGGACGCCGTTCTGGATCTGCTCCACGACCATGGGCTTGTAGATGTTGATCCCGCGGCTGTCGAACTTGATCTGCCCGAAGAACACAGTCACGTCCAGGGCCGCGAGCGCATCGCGGACCTTGGTCGCGTCGAGCGACCCGGCGTTTTCGAGTGCGCGCTGCAGGGCCAGGCAGGCGGCTGTCGATTCAGCGACGTGGTAGTCGGGATCCCCAAAGGTCGGGTACTTCGCCTTGTACGCGGCGACGTACTGGGACTCGGTCAGGTAGAACGCGGGCGTGTACTTGACCTGCGGGGTCCACTGCGAGCCGTCGTAGACGTAGTTGGCGTCAGCGCCGAGAGCGGTGATGAAGTCGGGCGTCGACGGGCCGACCGAGTAAGCAAAGATCTTCGCGTTCAGCTTCTGCTCCTTGGCCGCCTTGTTGATGGCGATCGCCTCCTGCAGGTGGCCCGAGTTGAGCACGATGTCGGCATTGGCCGTTTTCGCCGCCTGCACCTCGGCCGTGAGGTTGGTGGCGCCGTTCTTGTACTTCTTGAACAGGACCACGTTGAAACCTTTGGTGGGAGCGTAGGTGTTGATCGCGTTGGCGACCTCGAGGCTGAAGTTGTCATCGGCGCTCAGCATCGCGACAGTGGTCGGCTTGGGGTTGAGGGTGGCCGCCATGTCGATCACGCCCTGGAGGTACTTGTTGGCGGGGCTGAGCACACCGAAGGTGTATTTGTAGCCCTGGTTGAAGATCGACTGCGCCGCACCGTTGGCCTCGACCATCGGAATCTGGTTGGTCTCGGCGACGACCGCATCCGTCGCCGTCGCGGCGCTGCCGTACGGGCCCAGGAGGAAATTCGCCTTGTCCTCGGTGATGAGCTTCTGCATCAGCACCGCGGACTGGTTGGCATTGCTGGTGTCGTCGTAGTACTTGATCACGACCGGGTGCTTGACGTTGTTGACGAGGATGCCGCCGCGCGCGTTGATCCAGTCACTCCACAGGTTGTAGCCCTGCTGGGTGAGCTGCGATTCCTTGGTCAGGGACCCGGTCAGCCCCAGGGG
>DASWGF010000295.1:0-13569 GCA_036393875.1 Candidatus Dormiibacterota bacterium | reverse complement strand
GGCCGGAAGCCGAGCGTGCCCTTGCCGGCCGGCACCGACTTCGGCAGCCGGACCTCGAAGCCCGTGGCCTTGGCCGTGCTGTCGGAGGTCGTGACGGGGACGAAGTTCATGGTCGGGGTGCCGATGAAGCCGGCGACGAAGAGGTTGGCCGGGTGGTCGTAGATGTCGCCCGGAGTCCCCACCTGCTGCAGGATGCCCGCGTTCATGATCGCGATCCGGTCCCCCATCGTCATCGCCTCGACCTGGTCGTGGGTGACGTAGATGAAGGTCGTCTCCAGGTCGCGGTGCAGCTTCTGGAGCTCGATCCGGGTCTGGCCCCGGAGCTTGGCGTCGAGGTTGGACAGGGGCTCGTCGAGCAGGAAGACCTTGGGGCTGCGCACGATCGCGCGGCCGAGGGCGACGCGCTGGCGCTGGCCGCCCGAGAGCGCCCGCGGCTTGCGCTTGAGGAAGTTGTCGAGGCCCAGGATGCGCGAGGCGTTCTTGACCCGCTTGTCCATCTCCGCCTTGGGCATGTGCTGCATCTGGAGCGGGAAGGCCATGTTGTCGTACACGCTCATGTGCGGGTAAAGGGCGTAGGACTGGAAGACCATGGCGATGTCGCGGTCCTTGGCGGCCACGTTGTTGACGACCCGGTCGCCGATCCGGATCTGGCCCTCGGTGATCGACTCCAGACCGGCCAGCATGCGCAGGGCAGTCGACTTGCCGCATCCCGACGGACCCACGAGGACCATGAACTCCCGGTCCTTGATCGCGACGTTGAAGTCCTTCACGACCGTGAGGTCGGCCGTGTAGCGCTTGACAACGTGGTCGTAGGTGACTGATGCCATTTCCTTTATTACCCCTTCACAGAGCCGGCGAGGATGCCGCGCACGAAGTACCGCTGGAGGCTCAAGAACACGACGAGCGGGACGATCAAAGATAGGAAGGCGGCCGCCGTCAGCAGGTTGTAGCCCTGCCCCAGCGAGTTGGTCAGGTTGGCGAGAATGACGGTCACCGGGCCCACGCTCACGGTGCCACCGACGTAGATCAGCGCGACCAAGAGGTCGTTCCAGATCCATAGGAACTGAAAGATGACCAGCGACGCGATGGCCGGCACGGCCAGCGGCAATACGATCCGGAAGAACACCGTCAGGGTTCCGGCCCCGTCGATCTCCGCCGACTCGAAGAGGTCGCTCGGCAGCGCGCGGAAGAAGTTGGCCAGCAGGTAGATCGAGAAGGGCAGGCCGTATCCGGTGTGCGCCAGCCAGATGCCCACGAACCCCCAGTTCTGAGGAGTCAGCCCCAGCGATACGTAGGCCTTGAGGATCGGTATGAACGTCAGCTGGAGGGGCACCGCGAGCAGCCCGACCAGGGCCAGGAAGATCCAGTTGCGGCCTGGAAACTTCATCCAGGCGAATGCGTAGGCGGCGAAGGCGGCGATGGTCACGGGGATGACGGTGGCCGGGATCGTGATCATGAAGCTGTTGAACAGGCTGTGGCCGAGCCCGCCGCTCTTCAGCACCTCCGAGTAGTTGTCGAGCGTGAAGTTGAACGGGGGCGATAGCGCGGTCCACCAGCCGCTGCTGTTGAGCGCGCTGAAGGGACGGAAAGAGCTGACCAGGAGGCCCGCGGCGGGCACCATCCACGCCGCGGTCAAGCCGATCACGGCGATGTGGAGCACCCACCCCTGCAGCCTCTCCGCGAGCCAGACCGGCGAGAACCGAGTGGCGGTCGAAGAGGATGCGGGAGCGGCGGCCTCGGCGGTCATCTTCGAGCCTCCACCGCGCGGAATTGCCGGAGATTGAATATCAAGACCGGGATCACCGCGAGCAGCAGGATGATGGCGACCGCGCTCGAGCCACCCGGGTTGTCGGACTGGAAGAGGAGCTTGTACATCCGGTTGGCCAGCACGTCCGTGCCGAAGTTCCCTGCCGTCATCACGTAGACGATGTCGAAGGCTTTCAGCGCGAAGATGACGAGCGTGGTGCCCACCACAACGACGGTTGGCATCATCAGCGGGAGGATCACGCGTCGAAAGATCGTAATCTCTCCGGCGCCATCAACCCGCGCCGCCTCCAGCAGCTCGCCTGGGATTCCCTTCAGCGCCGCCGACAGGATGACCATGGAAAAGCCGGTGATGCCCCAGATCGCCGCCGCGATCAGCGAGAAGTTGTTGATGTTGGGGTCGGTCAGCCACGTCTTGGGCGATTGGTGGAGCCAGTTGACGACGATGTAGTTGAGCGTGCCGGTCTGCGGCACATCTCCGGGCTGGTACCAGAACATGAACTTCCAGATCACGCCCAGCGCCACCGAGGAGATGGCCATCGGCAGGAAGATCAGCGACTTCACGATTTGCTCGTAGCGGACGCGGTCGAAGAGGACGGCCAGCAGGAGGCCGAAGAAGAGTACGAACAGCGTGTAGAGCACCAGCCAGAGGACGTTGTTGCGGATCGCGATCCAGGCGCCGCCGGTCGGAAAATCCGCCAGCTGGCGCTGGTAGTTGGTGAGCCCGACCCAGTTTCCGGCGTGGTTCTCGAAGCTCTGGATGACGGTGCCGATCGCGGGCCCCACCAGGAAGGCGGCCACGATGATAAGTGCCGGTCCGACCCAGATCCAGGGCCGGACCGACGGGCGCGCTTTGTCGGGGAGGAGCCGGACGAGGTACTCGCCGCCCACGATGTAGGCGGCGAGCACTGCCGGCACTCCAATGATCACGAGGACCAACGTCGGAACGTCCTGGATCAGAAGGTCCACGTGTCATTCCTCCTTGTCAGGTCGCTTGATATGCGGTCGCTTGGACCTTGTCCAAGTTTTGCAGGATGGAATCGAGCTTGGACTGGTCACGGATGAAGTCGAGGATGGCGCTCCAGTAAGCGTTCTTCATGTCGCTCGGCATCAGGTCGCCGGCGTCGTACTTGAAGATCTTGGCGCTTGTGAGCAACGCTCCGATTGCCCTGGTCTGGTCGTCGGGGTAGGCGCTGAGGGGCACCCTCTTGTTAGGCGAGAGCTTCCCGCCGCGCGTCACCCAGATCGCCTGGGCTTCGGGCGTGGCCAGGTAGCGAAGGAGCGCCCGGGCCTGCGGCGTGTCCTTGAACATCGACCACGCAGACGCGGCGCCGACGTGCGCGCCGGCGTACTGGGTGTTGACGTCGGGGAGCGGGAAGAAGTTGAAGTCGGTCCCAGCCACCAGGCTCGGGTTGGCCTTGGTGAAGAAGGACGTGATGAAGGAAGCCTGGTTCAGCATGTCGCACTTCGGTGGGTTTTGGAACATCGGAGTCCCGACGTCCCCGAAGTTGGTGTTGATGACGTAGTTGGCGCCGCCGTAGACGTTGGAGTCGCCGGAGCCGAGGATCTGGCCGAAGGTCGTCCACGTCGACTTGATCGCGGGCGAGGTCCACTTCGTCTTGCCCTGCCACCAGCTGTCGTATGTGGCTGGACCGACCGTGCTGAGCGCGATCTCTTTGTGGAAGTCGCTGCCGGCCCAGCCGGAGGCGGCTCCACTCTCCACCGCCATGCACCACGGCGTGGTGCCGTCCGACTTGATCTTGTTCTGGAGCGTGATCATGTCTTGCCATGTCTTGGGCACCGTGTAGCCCTTGGCCGCGAAGACCTTGGGGCTGTACCAGACCAGACCCTTGAGGTCCGCCCAGGAGAAGACCTGGACGAGGTGGCCGCCGACGGTGCCGAGGTCGATCCAGCCCTTGTCGTAATCCGACTTGAGCTGGGTCATGTTCATGATGTTCTCGAGGTTGATCACCTTCCCCTGGTTGGCGAATCGGGTCAGGAGGGAAGGACTGGGCGCGGCCGCCAGGTCGGGCGGGTTGCCGGCTGTAACCCGGGTGGTCAGGATGGCGTCCTGGTCCCGGCTGGTCTCGTAGTTGACGGTGATGCCGGTCTGGGCGGTGAACGGCGCGAGCACGGCGTTGAAGGAGTCGAGCTCGCCGTCTGACCACACGCCGAGAACGCTGACGGTGCCGCCGTGGACCGATGCTTCAGGGCTCGGGTTGCTTGCGCCCGGCGCGCCACAAGCCGCTGCGATGACGACGGCGACGAGGCCGAGGAGCAACCCTCGGCCCGGTTTCAAAGTGCGCATCTCACACCCCCAAACCAAAAGCCTGTGAGTTCCGAATTCGCGACCAATTATCTACCTCCCGATGAAATTTGGTGGCCCGGCGGCGCCGGCGGCGCGGTCGAGGCGCGCACCACCAGTTCGGTCCGGAGTGGAGGTGGCGAGCTGACCACCTTTCCCTGCAGGCGGCGAATCAACAGGCCGGCCGCCAGTCGGCCCTTCTCGACGATCGGCTGCCTCACGGTGGTCAGCGGGGGGCTCGTCCACGCGGCCATCGGCAGGTCGTCGTATCCGATCACGGATAGATCAGCGGGCACGTGCATACCCGCTGCTTCGGCCGCGCCCATGACCCCTATCGCCGCCATATCGCTCATCGCGAGGATCGCGGTGGGCCGGCGCTTGCCTTTTGGAAATGATTCGAAGGCGCGAGCTCCGGCCGCCATCGTTGCGCCCGAGGTGACCAGGTACGGGTCGGCCACGCCGGCGCCGGCGAACGCGGCCTGGTAGCCGGCGAGCCTGCGGGCAGCGCTGGGCGTCGGTCCGGCCTGGGATCGCGTGGGAGGCAGGAGGATGATGCCGACCTGGCGATGACCGAGGTCGAGGAGGTGGCGAGCCGCGGCCTTAGCCCCGCCGGCGTCGTCGACGTTGACCGCCGGGTGCAGGTCGGACCCCTCGGAGTCGATCAAGACGGTCGGGATGCCGATGCGGTCCAGCGTCGCCAGAGCTTCGTCATCCGGGCTGAGGCCGAGGCTGATGAAGCCGTCGACCGACGCGCGGCGGATGGCGCCTTCCAGAGAGCCGTCGAGCGGCGGGATCAGCAAGAGGGTGAGGTCGTGCTCCTCGACCAGTTCGCCGAGACCCTGCATGAGCTCGGCCATGAACTGGTTGGCGAAGACGGTGCTGAGACGCTGCGGGATCAGGACGCCGATGGTTCCGCTCCGCCGCATCGACAACGCGCGCGCTGCGGGATGAGGCGTGTAGCCGAGGTCGAGCGCGACGTGCAGCACGCGGTCCACGGTGGCTTGCCCGAGCTTCTCCGGGCTGTTGAACGCGAAGGACACGGCGGTCTTGGACACGCCGGCGGCTACCGCCACGTCAGCGATGGTGACCCGCGTCAAGACCCGACCCTCGCGACCGCCAAGCCCGGTTCACGCGTATCTCTCACCCCAGTCATGTAAACCGCTTTAGTAAAGCGGTTTAGGGCGGAACTTATACCGAATCCGGGGGCGCTGTCAAGAGGAGAGTTGGGCGGCCAGGGTAGGTCAGTCCTGCTTTTGGGTTTCGGTCACCTTTCGGAGCAGGTCGGGTGCGACCTTGGGCCGGCGGTCGAACGTCAGCAGACCGTTCTGCTCGTGCTCGATGTCGGTGAGCTGCGTGTAGCAGAAGCCTTCCACCGGACCCGGCTCCATCAGCGCCTCGACCATCGACCGATACGTATTAAGGAGCGCCCCTGAGTCGGCGGCTTCGGACCAGCCGAAGCCTGTCGAGCCGGCCAGCGCGACGCCTCCGAACTCGCTGACGATAACGGGCTCGCCCCGATACGAAAAGCCCGGCAGGTACGGCGGCTGTGGGCGCGCTTTCGGATCGAGGGTGGAGTCGAGGCTGCGGTAGCGGCTGCGAAGCACGTCCGCGTCCGCGTAGTCGTGGAGCGTGCAGAGGTCGGTGACCGCGTGCTCCCAGCCATCGTTCGAGACCAGTGGCCTGGTGCCGTCGAGCTCATGCGTGAGCCGGTACACGCGGCTCTGAAACCGCGCTTGCACACCCGGCTCGACGCCGGCGAATCCGAAGCTCTCGTTCAGGGGCACCCACGCCACGACCGATGGACGATCGCGATCGCGCCGCACCACCTCCATCCACTCCGACGTCAGGCGCGATTCGGCCGCGGCGGAATGCTCGTGGAAATTCGGCATCTCTCCCCACACGAGGAATCCCAGCGTGTCGGCCCAGAACAGCCAGCGCGGGTCCTCCACCTTCTGGTGCTTGCGCGCCCCATTGAACCCCATCGACTTCGCAAGCTCGATGTCATGCCGCAGGTCGTCGTCAGACCCGGCGGTCAGCAGCCCACCGGGAAAGTAGCCCTGGTCCAGGATCAAGCGCTGCACATACGGCCGGCCGTTGAGCCAGAAGCGACCGCCCTGGGTCTCGACTTTTCGCAACCCGAAATAGGTCGTCGCTTGGTCTGAGCCGCACTGGGCTTCCAGCCCGTACAGGTTGGGGTCCTCGGGACTCCAGGCGTGGACTTCTTCGAGCGTGATGCGCCCCTTGGTCACATCTCCGCTCCACTCGCCGACTGGTCTCCCATTGAAAGTGACGGCCACCCGCTTCGGTCCCTCGGCCCCAATCTCAAATTCGACCTCGCGCGCGTCGAAGTCAGGCGTGATGCGCAGCGATTCGATGGCGCGCGCCGGGAGTGGCTCGAGCCACACGGTCTGCCAGATCCCGGTCGTGGCCGTGTAGAAGATCGATTCGGGAGTCTGTTTCCAGTACTGCTTCCCGCGCGGGATGGTCTTGTCGGCGAGAGGGTCTTCGACGTGAACGATGAGCTCGTTGTCGTGCTCGCGGACCACGTGGCCGACGTCCGCGGCGAACGGTGTGTGGCCGCCCTCGTGGCGCGCCACCTCCTCCCCGTTGACCCAAACCGTAGCGTGGTAGTCGACCGCGCCGAAATGCAGCAGCAACCGGTCCGCCTCCGGAGCGTCGAAGCGTCTCCGGTACCACACGATGTCACCTGGCTCCCAGACACCCAGGCCGGAGAGATGCGACTGAGGCGCGAACGGCACCGTGATGCGGCGGTCGAACTTCCGCACTGCGCCGGCGCCGAACTCCCACTCGCCGTTGAGGTTCACCCAGTGGCTGCGACGCAATGCCGGTCGCGGATATTCGGGCCGCGGCAGCTTAATGGTGCTTCACGCCCCTCTCCTTAGTCCTCTCCCCTGCGGGGAGAGGGGGTTGACACCGACCTATGATGCGGGGGCAGATATGCCTGCGCCCCTCGAAACTGCGTCCGGTCTGGCAGCCGTGCTTCGCGGCGTGGTCGCCGACATGCAGCACGCCTCGGGCGCGGACATCGTCTCCATCTTCCTCTACGAAGAGGCGAGCCGGAAGTACTACGCGCCGTTCGCCACCGGCCAGCCCCAGGAAAGCCTGCTGGACTCCCTCGCCGACATGAGCCAGCAGCTCGACCGCTACCTGGGCGACAAGCAGCAGGGCAAGGTCCCCGACGAGCTTGGCGTGCATCACTATGGCTCGACGGTCTGGCTGACGGTCACGCGGCAAAAGCTGGTCGCGCGCGACGCTCCCTCCGAGATCGACAGCACTTTCATTCGCCGCTACCAGGTCGTCTCGACCATCGGGCTCCCGCTGCTCGCGGGCGACCGGCTGCTCGGGCTCGTCTACCTCAACTACCGCACGCGCGAGCGCGTGCCGGACGCCGCGCAGCTCGAGGAGCTGGAGCGCCGCGCCCACTCGGCGGCGACGGCGATCCAGGGAGTGCTCGCCGACTCGGAGCGCTCGGCTCTGGAAAGCCTCGGCCGTTTGACCTCACTTCTCACCGAGCCGATCGGCGATCCCAAGACCGACGCCGCGGAGCTGCGCCGCCTGCTCTCCATCGCCCTCGCCGACCTGCTTCTCGCGAGCGATTTCGACGCCGCGGCCGTGTATCAGTTCGCTGCGCAGCGCGGCAGCCTCGAGCTGGTCACCGCCCACGCCCCCGTCGCGGCGCCGCCGCGCATCGACCGCCACGACCAGGCGGCGTCGTGGGAATCCGCCTTGAGCAAGGCCGTCGCCGCGGGGACCGCCGCCGCAGAGCTGCACGTCGTCGCCACGTATCCGCTCGGCAACGACGAAGAGCCCCACGGGTACCTGGTGGTGCTGAGCCGTGACCCGCTCGCGACGGTCCGCCGCCCGCCACCGACCGACCTCCTTCTGAAGGCCGGCGCGGACCTCATCGGAGCCGCGCTGGCGAGCCGGCTTCTCATCGCCGGCCTGGAGCACAGCAACCGGCTCTTGGGCGCGCTCGGCGACATGACCACCGCAATGCTGCGTCCAGGCTCCAGCAAGCAAGCTGTCCTCGACGCCGTTGCCGGCCATCTGACCGACGCGTCGGTGCCGGAGTTCGACTTCAACTTCGCGACCGTCTATCTGCTCGACGAACGGGCCGACGGCACCACGGTCGTACGCATGGCCGCCGGAGCGGCGACCACCGCCAACATCTCGGCCACCGAAACTGGGCTCCCCGCCACGCGGGGAGCTCCCCCGCGCAGCGGGGGTGAGGGGCGACACGAGCCCAGACGGGTGCCTCGGTGGGCATTGGAGGAAGAGCGCGAGCTGGCCGCTGACGACGTCCTGGTCTACGTCGCGCGGAGCCGGCAGGCCGCCGTCGTCGGCGCTCTCGGGGCCGGTGTGGAGTCGGACCGTGGAGATGTCATCAGCGGCACCATCCCCGAGTCCGCGACCTGGGTTGACGTGCCCGTGGTCTGGAGCGACGGCAGCACCAGAGCCCACGTCGCCGCCTGCCTCATCGGCGAATCGAAGGGAAGTGATGAGCGCCGGCCCGCTCGCGGCCAGGCGCCCTTCACACTCGCCGGCGAGGTGTTCCAGAGCGGGGGCCACGCCGACCTCATCAGGATCTTCCTGCCGTTCGGCTCGGACGCGACGCGCATCGCCAGCGGTGTGCTGGAGGTCGGTTACCACCGCTCGTACGAACGCCGGCCGGACTGGGGCCAGATCGAGGCGCTGCGGGCGGCGGCCGCGCAGGTGGCGATGGCCGTGGAAACCGCGGGGCTGTACGAGGACACCCGGCTCCACGGCGAGCAGCTCGAATTGAGCGCGGAGATCAGCCGCGCGATCGCGTCATCGATCGACCTGGACCAGACGCTCCGCCTCGTTGCCCAGAACATGGCCCGCCTGGTCAACGCTTCCATGTGCCAGATCGCGCTCTACGAGGAGGATCGCGAGGGCTGGTTCGGGGCGGCGGCATCCGAACAGGAGGACCTGTGGCGGCGCCAGCACGGCGAGCGCTCCGAGCCATCGTTCCTGTTCGAGGTGCTCGACGGCGGCCAGCCGGTGGTGATCGAGGACACCGCTGCAAGCTCGCTTGTGAGCGCCGGTTATGCGCGCGCTTTCGGCGTACGCGCGCTGCTCGCACTGCCTCTGGTGGCAGACGGGCAATCGATCGGCGCCGCCGTGCTCGCGGAGCGGGACCGGCTGCGTGCTTTCACGCCCGACGAAGTCCAGCGGGCACAGGGACTCGCGCTGCAGGCCGCGGTGGCGATCAAGAACGCGCGCCTCCACGCGCTGGCGGAGGAGGAGCGCCACCTCCAGAAGGACTTCGTGCTCATCGGCTTCGGCCAGTGGGGACAGAAGGCGTACCAGCATTTATTGACGCTTAAGCAGTTCTTCAACTTCCGCACCCACGTCGTCGAGCAGGACTCGCCAGGGGCGCGCGAGCGCATCGGCTCCAAAGAAGAGGACGTCCGCGGCCATGGCGACGGCTTCTACTGGGACAGCCCCGCGTCGACAGCTCACGACCAGCTGGAACGCGAGCTCGAGTCGAGCTCATACGTCATCACGTACATCGCAACGCCCGCGGCCACACACCTGCCCACCCTTGCGCTCTGGTACTACCTCAGCGACGTCGTCCTCATCGAGAAACCGCTCGGCGCCCCGCCTGAGGCCTATCGCGAGTTCCTCGACACGGCGCGGGGCGGCGTCGAGATCGTCGCCGCCGATCACTACTACTTCAAGCTGGAGGTCCGTCTGCTGCAACTGCTGCTCACCGAGGAGAGAACGCTGCGCGACTTTCTCGAAAGCGTCGAAGAGATCCGGATCGAGATCCTCGAAGAGCAGCCCCTTACCGGCGCGGCCGCAGACATCGGGGTGATTGCGGACCTCATCCCGCATGCGTTCGCGATCATCTCGCTGCTGACGCCGATCGACCACATCCACCTGGATTCGGAATCGCCGCTGCTGGTCGGGCGGCACGAGGGATTGCAGGGACAGCGCGAGAGCTATGCGCGCATGAACGGCAGCTTTCCCTATCACGGCCGCTCGGTGCGATTGGTGATCGATGTCGGGAAGGGCGCCGAGAATGCGAAGTGGATCAAGCTCAGCGGGGAGCGGCGGTCGGGCGGTCGCAGCCCAAGCTACAAGTTCGATTTCGGGCGGGGCGAAGCGATCGACGGCACGCAAGCGACCGTGCGCGCCGCGGTGCGCAGGATTCGCGAACCGGGGGTGCCCGACAACGCGCACCTGAACATGCTCCGCCACGTGATCGAGAAGCGCCATCCGGCGGTCGGCATCCTATCCATCCGGGAGGCGATCAGGGCCAACCAGCGGGTGCGCGATCTCGAAGCTATGGCCGTCGATCTGCTCGCTCGGGGCGAATCGACCTCGTACGCGCTCGGCACCAGGCCCGCCTTCGAATCTGTTCAGCCGCACGCCGCGCCGGCCCAGGCCCGAACGTCCTGACGAGTCAGCGCGCCGTCCTCAAAGAGGACCGATACTTCGCGGTTTCCGCGCTGAACGGCGCCATGACCGCGGCCGGCCCCGACGGCCACGGGCTGTGGCTGGGAGATACGCGGCTGCTTTCGGAGTTTCGAATCCTGGTCGACGGCAGCGAGCCTGAGGCCGTCGGCCTCCGCGAGGAGGCTGGCTGGCTGGCCTTCGAGCTCGCGGCCGGCGACCTGCAGGTGATGCGGGAACGCTACGTCGACCGCGGCATGCACGAACGCATCACGTTCACCAATCGGGGCGCGTCGGCGATCTCCACCGACATCGCGCTTGAGTTCCGCGGCGACCACGCGGCCATGCTGGCCGTCCGAGGCATCGTCCACGGACTGCCGGCCTCGCCGTCCACCGAGCCTGAGGTCGACATTCGGCCGCAAGGCAAGCGGCACCACATCGAGTTGCGCCCGGGCCAATCATCGAGCCTCGTCATCGCCGTGCCCGCGCGAGGTGGCGCGGCTGCCTCCGACTTCGACGAGGGTCTGGCGCGCGTACGAGATTCCTACCGCTCGTGGGCGCAGGACTGCGCGGCATTCGAGACCGACAACCCCACGGTCAACGAGCTGCTGGCGCAAAGCCGCGACGACATGCGCATGCTGCTCGACCGCTACCCGACCGGCATCTATCCAACCGGCGGCATGCCCTGGTTCGCGGTCCCCTTTGGTCGTGACGCGCTGATCACCTCGTCATTCGTGCTGCCGATGAACCCCGACGTGGCGCGGGGCGCCCTGCGCTTCCTGGCGGAGCACCAGGGACGCCGGGTCGACCCGCGCACCGAAGAGGAGCCCGGCAAGATCCTGCACGAGGTCCGAGATGGCGAGGTCGTCGAGAAGGGAATTTGGCCGCACATCCTGTACGGCACCATCGATGCGACCCCGCTTTTCCTTTGCGTCCTCGCCGACGCGGTCGACTGGACGGGCGACACGGCGCTGCTCGACGAACTCTGGCCGAACGCGGAGGCGGCTTTGGGATGGTGCGACGCATTCGGCGACCGGGACGGCGATGGCTACATCGAGTACGCCGCCGGCATCGAGGCGCGCAACGAGGGCTGGAAAGACTCCAACGACTCCCTGACCAATGTCGACGGCACGGATGTGTTGCGGCCGGCCGCGCTGTGCGAGGTGCAGGGCTATCTGTATCGCGCCTTGCTCGGGATGGCGCGCAAACGACCCGAGCTGAAGGCGCGGGCGGCCGCGCTGAAGGATCGCTTCGATCGCGACTTCTGGATCCCGGATGAGCGTTTCGTCGCTCAGGCGCTCGACGGCGGCAAGCGTCGAGTCGACGCGATCACGTCCAACCCCGGTCACTGCCTGTGGGCCGGCATCCTCACGGCCGCCGCGGCTCACGGTGTCGCGGAGCGGCTCGTCTCGCCAGAGCTGTTCTCAGGCTGGGGGATCCGCACCCTCTCAACGCGCGCCATCAACTACGACCCCCGCAGTTATCACAACGGCTCGGTGTGGCCTCACGACAACGCGATCGCGGCCGCCGGGCTTCGTGCGTCAGGGTTCCCCGCCGCGGCGGAGCTCGTGGCGCGCGCCACGCTCGAGGCGGGGATGGAGTACCCGGATCGCAGGCTGCCCGAGCTGTTCTCCGGCGCCGAGCGGACGCCCGGAAAGACGCCCGAGGAATACGAGGCCAGCTGCCGGCCGCAGAACTGGGGCGCCGCCTCCGCGTTCTCGATGATCGGCACGCTGCTCGGGCTCCAGGCGGATGCGTCGCGCGGCCGGTTGCGGATCGCTCCAGTCGAGACCGCGTTGTGGAAGCGCGTCGAGGTCGCGGGCCTGCACTTCGCGGGCCACCGTCTGGATTTCGCCATTGAGGGCACACGGGTCAAGCTCGGCCGTGTGCCACGAGGCGTTGAGGTCGATATCGGCCCCGGCTAGGTCGGTTGCACGCGCTGTTCGACTCTGAGCAGGCCTTGTTTTCGTGCATTTGAAAATTAACAGGCCCATTTGTTGACACTCCAAACAGGTGTTCGTACGCTCTCTTGGTGGAGAACGACGTCTGGGAAACTGCGACTAGGGCCGGCGAGGCGATCGCCGCGGAGCTGATCCGTCGCCGCCAGAAGATCGATCAGGAGGAACTCGAGTTCTCCTACCTGGCCGCCAAGTTTGCCGCGACCGACGAGCACGACTGGCAGGGCTTCGAGAGCCCGATCGCCTGGCTCAAGGCCAGCTGCCACATGAGCGGCGGCGCAGCCAGTGCTCGCATCTGCGCCGGCCAGCAGGTTGAGCATCTGGGCCAGAGCTCAAAGGCAATGGCTGACGGGGAGATCGGCTTTGCCCAGTTCGCGCTCATCGCGCGCACCTCAGCGGCAGTCGGGGAGCGCCTCGACGAGGCCAAGCTTCTCGGCCAGGCGCGCAAGCAAACCATTGCCCGCTTCCACGACTCCTGCTACCACGCGCGCCATGCGGCCGACCCCAAGGGCTGCGCCGCCGATGAGGCCCAGGGGCGTGGAGGCGCGCAGTCTCACCTTTGCCAACAGCGACGACGGCATGGTCTACGTCAACGGCATGCTCGACAAAGTCGGCGGTGCTGCTGTGCAGGCGGCGCTCGAGCCCCTGGCCCAGCGCACGGGCAAGGACGATGACCGCTGTCGTGAGCGGCGTGTGGCGGACGCACTGGTCGACGTCTGCACGCACTCGCTCGACCACGGGGCGCCGAGCCGGCGCACCCACCTGCAGGTGACGACCTCGCTCGAGACTCTCCTCGGCCTCTCTGGGGCTCCGGCGGCGGAGATGGAGTTCTCGCTGCCGATCTCATCGAAAGCAGTGGAGCGGCTGGCGTGCGACTGCACTGTGACTCGGGTACTACTCGGTTCTGACTCCACGGTTATCGACGTCGGCCGCGCCCGGCGGGTAATCTCGGGAGCGCAGGGAAAAGCGCTCAGAGTACGCGACCGCGGGTGTGTCTGGCCTGGTTGCGACCGGCCGGCGACCTGGACCTCGGGACACCACCTTCTGCATTGGATCAACGGCGGGTCAACCGACCTTTCGAACCTCGTCCTTATCTGTTAC
>DASWGF010000294.1:0-3166 GCA_036393875.1 Candidatus Dormiibacterota bacterium | reverse complement strand
CAAGCCGGCGACGGCGAGCGCGATGGCAAGGACCACAAAGCTGGCCACCGCCATCAGGACCCGCAGCGACATGACGTTGCGCAGGTAGCGCTGGATCTCGGCGGGATGGCGGGCGCCCTCGCGAACGTAGAGGACGTTGAAGCCGAGATCGAGGACCACACTCACGATGGCCGTGTAGTTGACGAGCGTCGTGAAGGTTCCGTACGGCGCCGGCGTGAGCCATCTCAAGGTGGCGATCACGGTGACCAGCGCGATGAGGCGCGCCACCACCTTCGCGGCGAGCACGAGGATCGTGTTGCGGAGAGCGCGCGACCCTAGCCCGGCGGTCGCGACGGGAATTTCAGGGGCGCGGTCGATATCTGGCAATTTGCGGCAATGCTACGCCCGGCCCCCAGGCGCCGATCCCTCCTCCAATACACTTTTGGGCCAGATGACGGCCGGGAAGCGTTCGCTGAGCGGGATCCGGGTGACCGGCCGGTTCCATATCGGCAACTATCTCGGTGCGGGCATCAACTACGTCCGCCTGCAGGACGAGTACGAGTCATACATATTCGTGGCCGACTACCACACGCTCACCACCAAGCCAGATGCCCGTGACTTCACAGACGACCTTTACGACATGGTCATGGACCTGATCGCCATCGGAGTCGACCCCGACCGAACGGTCATCTATCGCCAGTCCTCCATACCGATGGTGGCGGAGCTCACGCTTCTGCTCGCCATGGTCACCCCACTCAGCTGGGTGCAGCGGGTGCCTACATTCAAGGAGAAGGTCCGGGACCAGCCCGAAAACGTCAACCTCGGCTTGTTCGAGTATCCCGTCCTGCAGGCCGCGGACATCATCATCGTCAAGGGGGACGTCGTCCCGGTGGGCCGCGACCAGGCCGCGCACGTCGAGCTCACCCGCGAGATCACGCGCCGTTTCAACCGCACGTATCGCCCGGTCTTCCCCGAGCCCCAGCTCGTGCTCAATCCCGACGCACCCATCGTCAAAGGCACCGATGGCAAGGCGAAGATGTCGAAGAGCCTCAAGAACATCGTCGGCGTGACCGATCCGCCGGACGTCATCCGCAAGCAGGTTCTGAGCATGGTCACCGATGTCAAGCGGACATACAAAACGCAGCCCGGCCATCCTCGGTCGTGCAACGTGTGCGCCTTCTACAAGTTCTTCTTCGACGATTGGGAGCACTACTGGGACCTGTGCCGCAAGGCTCAGATCGGCTGCTACGACAAGAAGAAGCTGCTCGCGGAGCGGATCGTCGAGCGCTTCGCGCCATTCCGCGAGCGCCGCGCGGAACTGACCCGGGAGCGGATCGACCAGGTCCTCGAATCCGGGGCCGAGAGGGCGCATGCGCTCGCAACCAAGACCATGGTCGAGGTGCGCGACGCCATCGGCTTGCCCCCTTACTCCCGGAGCTGACGGGAAGCTAGAATTCGCTCCGGATGGCTGATTCCACGCCGCGCAAGTTCACCCGCAGGAACTTCATCGGTTGGCAGATCGCCGTCCTGTTGACCTCGACGGTGGTGATCGGGCTGGCGCCCATTCTCGTCTTCCTGTGGCCGGCCCCACCCAAGGGCCAGAAGAAGACGGTGCTCACGGTATCGCTGCCCACGCCTGTCGACCAGCTGGCGAAGGGCCAGGCGGTCAAGTTCGACGCCCCGACCAGCCCGAACTCGGCCTTCGTCATGGCCGACGGCGGCGGAGACAACGCCGCCGGCGAGCTCGCCTTCGGTGGATACGTCGTCAAGGACGAGACCGGGAAGGTGAACGTCTTCGCAATCAACTGCTCCCACCTCGGCTGCTCGATCGCGCTCAACGCGGACGCCAACACGTTCGACTGCCCCTGCCACGGCTCGCGCTTCCACCTGAACGGCGATGTGCTCCACGGGCCGGCGCAGGATCCCCTTTCGCACCTCACCTGGTCGAAGGGAAGCGATCCCAACACCATCGATGTCGACGGCATGATCCTCGGGTTCTGAGACCAAAAGATGGCGATCCCACACCCGCGCGACGTCCAGCTGGCGGTGGTGCGCTGGCTCGACGACCGCTATCCGTTCACAAAGGCTGTCGATGAGGCCCTGTACCAGCGGGTGCCGAACTTCGCCAACGCGTTCTACTACTGCTTTGGCGGGATGGTGTTCATCCTCATCGTCCTGCAGCTGCTGACCGGCATCCTGCTCGCGCTCTACTACGTGCCGGACGCGAGCGGAAGCCCCGCGCCCGCTTACGCCAGCGTCAACTTCATCCAGAACAGCGTGTACCTCGGTTGGCTCATCCGCGGCACGCACTTCTGGGGCGCCAACCTGCTGATCATCATGGTGCTGCTGCACATGGCCAGGGTCTACTGGACCGGCTCTTACCGCGCCCCGCGGGAGCTGAACTGGATGGTCGGCGTGATCATGCTGCTGCTGGTCCTCGCCTTCTCATTGACCGGCTACCTGCTGCCCTGGGACACCAAGGCCTATTTCGCGACCCAGGTCACCATCAAGATCGGGGGCTTGACGCCGCCTGCGGCGGTCGGCGCGTTGATCAGGGACCTCCTTCAGGGCGGCCCCGTGGTCGGGCCAGCGACCCTGCAGCGCTTCTTCACGATCCATGTGTTCCTGCTGCCCGCCTTGATCGTCCTTCTCATGTACGTGCACTTCCGTTTCATCCGCGCGCACGGAATCTCGGAGCCGATGTGATGGGTGACAAGACTCAGATGAAGAAGGGACCGGGCGCGGCAACCGCCGAGACGGAGATCGCGGTCGTCGAGGCCGAATCGCATGGCCACACGCTCGAACCGGACTACAAGCGGCTGCCGATCGGGCCGGACCACATCCTCTATCCGGTGGTCGTGGGCCTGGCCCTCTTCCCCATCCTCATGGGCGACGCCGGCCACCACCTCGCCGACGACATGCCCGACGACGAGACTCATCCGTTCTTTCCCGACCACTTCTGGCCCTACCCGATCATCGCGGTCCTGATCCTCGTCGTGGTCGGACTGCTCGCGTTCTACGAGCAGAAGAACCTGCAGCTCGAGACTTCCGCCGACCCACGCACCGTCACCATCCCGCGGCCTGACTGGTACTTCCTCTTCCTCTTCCAGTTCCTGAAGCTGGGGCCGGAGGTGTTCCTGGCGATCGTCGTGCCGGGGGTCGTGGTCGGCGCCTTCCTCCTGTTCCC
>DASWGF010000293.1:0-3753 GCA_036393875.1 Candidatus Dormiibacterota bacterium | reverse complement strand
ATCGGTGGTCGACTTCTCTGTGCGTCGCTCAAGAATCCCCTCCCGCTTCAAAAGGCTCCGCGCGGCTTCGCTCGGCTGAGCGCCCTGCCGGAGCCAGCGCTCGACTTTGTCGACGTCGATCTTCACCTTTACCGGGTCCGTCATCGGATCGTAGTACCCGAGGTGCTCGATGAACCGGCCGTCTCGCGGCGAGCGCGAGTCCGCCACCACGAGGCGATAGAAGGGGTGCTTCTTGGCCCCCATCCGCCTCAGCCTTATCTTGACCAACCCGAACCTCCTTGTCCAAACCGCCGGCCGGCGCCGGCTTTGCTGCCGCGGTTACCGAGGCCAAGCTGCTTGGCCATCTTCTGCATCGCCTCGCGCGCCTTCAAGACCCGATTGACATCCGCCGGCTGCAGGCCGCTGCCGCGGGCGATCCGGCGCCGGCGGGCGCCATCGATGATCTCGGGATGGGTGCGTTCGCGAGCGGTCATGGAAAGGATCACTGCCTCCATGCGGCGGACCTCGCGCTCGGTATCGGCGCCGGCCACCTGGCTTTTTAGCTTCGCCCCTCCCGGCACCATCTCGAGAATGCCTTCCAGTGAGCCCAGGCTGCGCAGCTGGCGAACCTGGACGAGAAAGTCGTCGAAGCTGAGGTGGCCGGAGCGCATGTGGCTCTCCACCTCTTTCGCGACCTCCTGGTCGATGGTTCGCTCTGCGCGCTCGATGAGACTGAGGACGTCCCCCATCCCGAGGATGCGCGACGCCATGCGCTCGGCGTGGAACACCTCGAGGTCCTGGGGTCGCTCGCCCGTCCCCGCGAAGCGGATCTGCTGGCCGGTCGCCAGGCGCAACGAAAGGGCGGCGCCGCCGCGCGCGTCGCCGTCGAGCTTGGTGAGGATCACGCCGTCGAGACCGACCGCGGTTGCGAACGCCTCCCCCACCTTGACCGCTTCCTGGCCCGTCATGGAGTCGGCGACGAGCAGCGTTTCCGTCACCTGCACGGCAGCCTTGAGATGCTTGAGCTCGTCCATCAGCTCGGCATCGATGTGCAAGCGGCCCGCAGTGTCCAGGACCACGAAATCGTTACCAAGCCTCGAGGCCTCGCTCAGGGCGGCGCGGGCGATTTCTTCGACGCCTCCATTGCCCGAGTGGAACACGATGCCTTCTTGGTTGGCCAGGATCCTGAGCTGCTCCACGGCAGCCGGGCGGCGGAGGTCGAGCCCGACCACCATCGGCTTGTGGCCCTCGCGCCGCGCGAGCAGCGCGAGCTTGACCGCAGTGGTCGTTTTCCCCGACCCCTGCAGGCCGGCGAGCATGAGCACGGTCGGAGGGGCCGGGGAGTAGCGCAGCCCCTCGGAATTCCCTCCGAGCAGCTCGACGAGCTCGAGATTCACGGCCTTCACTACCTGTTGCGGTGCGGTGAGGCCCGGCGCCACCTCGACGCCGACGAGTCGGGCCCGCACGCAGTCGACGAACTCCTTGACGACGTTGAAGTTGACGTCGGCCTCCAGGAGCGCCATCCGCACCTCGCGGAGGCCGGCCTCGACGTCCTCGGGGGGGAGCACGCCGCGGCCTGAGATTTTCTTGAGCGCGGCCGCCAGCCTGTCACCTAGCGCTTCGAACATCTACGCTTCGAGCTCCGTGACGCGGCGCTTCAGGCCTGCGAGCTCCCGCTCGAGCGACGCGACCTTGCGGCGCCGCCTCCCCGCTTCGGCCAGGAGGCCCAGCCGCCGCTCGTACTCCTCCAACGCATCCACCGATCGCTTGACGATGTCGTGCACCGCAGCGCGCGAGGTGCCCTGGTGATCAGCGATCTCCGCGAGCGACCAGTCGCTCCTCAGGGACAGCTCGAGGACCCCTTGCTGGTGCTTGGTGAGCAACGCTCCGTAGCGTTCGTACAGGGCGAGATGGCGGCTCCTCGCCGCGAGGGTGTCAAGGCGCATGCCTTGACAGTCTAGCAAGTCTTAGTATTTCGCCATGGAGCCCTTACTGGTCGAGGCGTTCCGATACAACAAGTGGGCGAACATGCATCTTCTCGATGTGTGCGGCGGCTTCTCTGACGAGCAGCTGCAGATGACCTCCCCAGGAACCTACGGGACTCTTGCGGCGACGTTCTTGCACCTGCTGGCTGCGGAGCAGAGGTACATCAAGCGGCTGGGCGGCGGCGAGCCGCAGATCAACGAGCGGGATGACAAGTTCCCGGGCATCGCGGCTCTGCGAGAGCATGCGGTCCGAAGCGGCGACAAGTTGATCGAGATCGCGCCTCGGATCACTCCGGAGGAGGCGCACGAATCGGGGTATCAGGACGAGCGCTTCATGCTGCACAGCTGGGTGGTTCTGATCCAGGCGCTGCACCATGGCAACGACCACCGGACGCATGTCTGCACGATCCTCGGTCACAACGGCCTCACATACGGAGACATGGACGTCTGGGCGTACGGCCAGGCCAACGGCGGGATGACGCCCGTTGCGGTGACCTGACACAGATGCTGACCGCTGTCCTGCTCGTCAAATCGACGCGAGCCGGCCTGACGAGCCTCGGGCCGAAGCTGGCCGATGTGCCGGGTGTGTCAGAGGTCTACACGGTCACGGGCGAGTGGGATTTCGTCGCCATCGTGCGTGTGCGCGAGCACGAGCAGCTCGCCGACGTGGTGACGCAGCAACTGACCAAGCTCGACGGCATCGAGCGCACGCAGACGATGGTCGCGTTTCAGCAGTTCTCGGCTCACGACCTGGAGGCGATGTTCGGCCTCGGCCTGGAAGACCGCCCGACCTAGTCCCGCCTGGCGACGCTGTAGCGCTCGTACTGGACGCGGAAGAGGTCGATCACGTTTTCGGCGTCTTCCGGGCTCTTCATCCAGCAGCTGACCCAACCCGTCTCGGGCAGGACGTGATGGGGCTCAGCCTTGCCGGCGGCGATCACTTCGTCGTGAAGTTTGCGGGGGAGTGGCAGGTCCGCCAGACGATCACCGTGGACGTGGCCCATCTCCTTGCGTCCGTAGCGGTACTCGGTGCCCCCGAAGCGGTGTGGCACGGCCTCCACTCCGGGCCAGGAGAGGACTGTTTCTCTTATCAGCTCACCCGCGCCTCTCATGTTCGAAGCGTAGCTCTGCACATCTGTCAGATGTGCGCTAAACCTGTCCGCGGAGTCGCCTCACCGGGAGGTCGACCAGCGACCGCCACTGTTGGCGTAATGCCATACCGATCGGCACGCTGGAATTCGCCGCAGGACCTCGGCGCGGCGTGGTCTTGCGCTCAAGGATGGCGTTCCGGAAGTCGCCTTCGTAGGCGGTCACGACCTGCGCAATGTCGTGGCGTCCGAAGTGGCAGTCACTGGAGCCGATCAACGCTCCCAGCCGCCCGCGATTCGCGTCTACGAATTGATCGAGCAAACGCCTTCGGCGCGCGCCCGCGGGCGCGGTGAACAGGACTTCGATGCCGTCGACCGGCTCCCTCTCGATGAGACGGCGCAGCATGTCCGGCTGGATCGAGGCGAAGTACGTGGGCATGAAAGGGTGGGGGATGATCACGAGCCCACCCTGGTCCCGAATCGCCTTCACGGTGTCCCCAACGGACATCGACCGGTTGATGGGCTTTTCCAGAAACCAGCCGAGGATGTGGGTCTGCGCCGGCCACGCTGTAGTCGTCTCCTGCCCCATCACGACCGCGAGCCCGGCGGCTTCGCCCCGCTCCTTCACGTCGCGAGCGGCGGCCATCGTGTCGTGGTCTGTGATCGCGATCAGGTCGAGGCCCGCCTTCACGGCGGCTTCG
>DASWGF010000292.1:0-4539 GCA_036393875.1 Candidatus Dormiibacterota bacterium | reverse complement strand
GAACTGCCGGCGGGCGCAGAGGGCGGCCAGCGGTGGAATCAAATCAACTCCAGTGACGGGCCCCGATAGGACGCAGCCCTGCCGGCGGGCGGCCCAGACCACGCCGCTGCCGTCTGCGAGGCAGAGGTCCGCGGACTCGAGCACGCGCGCGAACTCCTTGTCTTCGCCCGCCCGCATCACGAACTCAGGATTCACCGTGGCCACCTGGTGGCGCCCGCCGCCGTCGACAAGGGATTCGATTCGCGCCAGCGCCTCATCCATGTCCACGCAATCCACCCGCACGCCGAGCACCCTGGCCTGCCGCGCGGGCAGGTCGTCCGCCGGGGCTATGGGCGCTCCGATGTGGTGGTCATGCCAGCGACGTCGACCCAGGGCTCAATCGGACCGAGGCTGGCGGCGAATTCCGACAGCGACTCGCCCCCGCCCACTCGCACCCGAGTCCACAAGAAGCGGTCGGCTCGGCTGTGTAGGGTCCCGAACACCTCCGTGACCGCCGTGTCGTATCCGGTGGCCTCCAGGGCCGCGACCACCGTGGCGCTGTATTTGCCTGACGGGTACGCGAAGTCGACGATGGAATGGGCGGTCAGGTTTTCGAGCCACGTCTTCGACGAGATCAGCTGGGCCTCGGCCCAATACAGCGATGCCTTCGAGAGGTTGGCGTGATCCACGGTGTGCGATGCGATCTCGATTCCGTTGTGGTCCATCTCGAGAACCTGAGCGGCGGTTACGTATCTCGACTGGCCGACAAAGCTCGTGACGATGTAGGCCACAGCCTTGAACTTGTGTGAGTGAAGGATCGGAAAGGCGGTTGCATAAAGATCGGCGTAGCCGTCGTCCAGTGTGATCACGACCGGCTTGCTGGGCAGCGGCCTGACGCCTCCGAAGTAGGCCCGCAGATCGTTGAAATCGACCGGGTGGTATTCGTTTCTCGCCAGCCAGTCCATCTGGGCTTCGAAGTCGTCTGGGGTGACGGTGAGCCTATAGCCCATGTAGTCCGTGTATGTCGAAGGAGCAGGCCGGATGTAGTGGTACATCAAGATGGGCACGCTGAGCGAAGTGCGCCCGAGCGGGATCACCCGCGTGTGTGTGAGCAGGAAGCTGCGGTCTGACCTTGGCGGCATCGTCAGCGCGGCCTGCCGCTCGAGGACGGCGTTCAGCACCACCGGCGCCGGCGCCGCGCCGGAGACGTCGCCGACCTGGACCACCAGGAGACAGGTGGCCAGGAAAGCCACCGCACCGACCCCTCGGCGCAGCATGACGTGCACGGGCATTAGCTTAAGCGCGAATGAGCGCAGGTTCCAGTATTCAAGCCTTGAGAAAAACGGTTGCGGTGGACCTCAACCCCGCGACTCGCGAGGTGGCGACCGGAACGGAGGTCTATGCCCGCGAGGTGGGCTCACGCTTGCGTGGCGCGGCTCCCGACCTTCGGTGGCTCTTCTTCGGGTCGCGAGCCCGATCAGGGCTGGGCGTGGACATGATGGTGGTGCCCATGGCCCGCCTGTGGTCTCAGGTGCGCCTGCCCCTGGCGCTCCAATCTGCCCATCCCGATCTGCTCTTCGTTCCGGCGCACGCCATCCCCTTCGGGTGGCTGGGCAAGTCCCTCACGGCGGTCCACGACCTCGCGTTCGAGCGGCATCCACAGGCCTACTCCCTGGCCGAACGTTCGTATCTTCAGCTCACGACAAGATGGGCGGCCCTTCGGTGCCCGCTGCTGATCGCCCCTTCCGAATCCACTCGCAGAGACCTCGTCGACCTCTATCACGTCGCCCCGGAGCGGGTGCGGGTGGTGCCGCTCGGCGGCGGCGAGCGGGCCGATCGCGAGGCAGCGCCGGCCAAGAGGCTCGCGGAGCTTGGGTTGGCCGGCGACTTCGTGCTCCAGGTCGGCCGCGTCGAAGCGCGGAAGAACCAGTCTGCCGCGCTGGCAGCGGTCGAACGTCTGGACGGGGTCACGCTGGCCGTCGCCGGCCCCGAGCGCGACCTCGTGCTTTCGAAGCGGCTTCGGGCCTCATCGCGCTGCCGCGTTCTTGGCCCGGTTGACGCGCCGACGCTCGAGCTGCTGTATCAGCGGGCCAAGGCCGTGGTGGTCCCGAGCCTATACGAGGGCTTCGGCCTTCCGGTTCTGGAGGCGATGGCACGCGGCCAGGTCGTCGTGGCGGCGCGCGCGTCGTCGCTGCCGGAGGTGGGCGGCGACGCCGCCCTCTACGTGGATGATCCCAACGATCCGGAGGAGCTGGCAGGAGCGCTCCAGACGGCCATCGGCGACCTGAAGGTGCGGGCGCGACTGACGCGGGCCGCTCGCAAACAGGCGGCCGGGTTCACGTGGGATCGATGCGCCGCGGGCGTCGTGGAGGTCATCCGCGAGCTTCTTCTCTAGCCGGCCGCTCCTTCATGGACGGCCTCATCTATTACGCCCCAGGTCATGGCGGCGCTCCGCGACCAGCTGAACTCGGCCGCACGCAGGATCCCCCGCCGTCTGAGGTCTGCCGCCAGGTCCTGATCGCCCAGCACCTTCTCCAGCGCCTGCCGCCACGCATCGGCGTCGCCGGCGGCCACCACCAGGCCGGCATCGCCGACGACCTCTGGGAGGCTCGAGCTGTCCGAGACCACCACCGGCGTGCCGCACGCCATCGCTTCGAGGGGCGGCAGCCCGAAGCCCTCGTACCACGCCGGGTGAGCCAGTACCCGCGCCAGGTTGTAGATGGCGGGCAGGTCGGCCGGCTCGACGGCGTCGAGGTGGTGCACCCGGTCGCCCAGCCGGCTGATGCGCTCCCGAATCGGCTCATAGTTCCAGCCCCAACCGCCGACGATGACCAGGTCCGGCCGGTCTCGCATCATCGCCCACGCCTCCAGCAGCGTGAGCAGATTCTTGCGCGGCTCGATGGTGCCCACGAACAGGACGAAGCGCTCGGGTAGCTGAAAGCGCTCGCGCGCCGGCGCCAGCTCTTCGGCGCTCATGGGACGCAGACCCTGCGACACGCCGTGAGGCACGACGGCGATCCGAGACCGATGCACGCCGAACAGCTCCTCGGCGTCGCGCGCGGTGTTGCCGGAAACCGCGATCACCCTGTCGGCGCGACGGAGCGAGCTCGGCACCACCCACCGCGTGCTGAGCGGCTGGCGCTGTGGAAACCACCCCGCGTTGCGATAGATCGCGAGGTCGTGGACTGTGATGACCGAGGGCGAGCCGACGTCCATCAGCGGCAGAGCGCCGACCGCTCCAAAGAAGATATCGGGCTTGAGCCGGCGCAGCCTGGCCGGCCACTGGACGTGGCGGCCGATGAATGGAACCTCTGGGATCCGCCGGTATGAGCTCGAGCGTGAGCCCTCTGCGGACACGCCGGGCGGAACGTAGATGGTGAAGCGGCAGTCCGGGCGCTCGACAGCCATCGCCCTCAGGATCTGGGTCGTGTAGACGCCGACGCCGGCCAGCGGCCGCGCCAACCCCATTCCATCAACCGTTACATGCAAGCCTGTCATTCCCGTGCTATTTGACCTCCCCACTCGTGGGGAGGGCCAGGGAGGGGAGAAGCACTAACGCAAATACGACTGGTTCCGCTTCAGCACCTCGAAGTGCTCCAGGGCCAGCCCTGTGCCGCGGACGACCGAAGTCTGCGGGTCGTCGGCGACAACAGTCGTGATGCCAGTGTGCATCGACAGGTAACGATCGATACCTCGGAGCTGCGAGCCACCGCCTGACAGCACGAGGCCGCGGTCGAAAATGTCAGCCGCCAGCTCCGGCGGCGTTTCCTCGAGCACGCTTCGTACCGCGCCTACGATCAGTCCGAGCGGTTCCTGGATCGCCTCGGCGATGTCGTTCGAGGTCACCTCCTGGTTGCGAGGGAGGCCAGACACGATGTCGCGTCCGCGCACCTCGGTTCGCAGCGGCTCCTTCATCTGGATCGCCGAGCCGACCGCAATCTTCACCTCCTCGGCGGTTCGCTCACCGATGAGGAGGTTGTGCCGGCGCTTGAGATAAGTCGCTATCGCGTCGTCGATCCTGTTGCCGCCGACGCGAATCGAGTGGGCAACGACCATGCCGGAAAGGGAGATGACGGCGATCTCCGTCGTGCCGCCCCCTATGTCGCAAATGGCGTTGCCGCGCGGCTCGGAAATCGGGAGCCCCGCTCCGATCGCGGCGGCGAGCGGCTCGTCGATGAGCCAGGCCTGGCGCGCGCCGGCCGAGATGGCCGCCTCGGTGACGGCTCGTCGCTCGACGGAGGTCACGCCCGACGGCACGCAGATCATGATCTCGGGCTTGAAGATGCGCTGGCGCCCCTGGACCTTGCCGATGAAGTGGTGGAGCATCCCCTCGGTGACGACGAAGTCGGCGATGACACCGTCTCGCATCGGGCGCACCACCTGGATCGTGTCCGGCGCGCGGCCCACCATCTCGAACGCCTGCCGGCCGACGGCGAGAATCCGCGTGCCGTCGCGATTGACCGCGACCAGCGACGGCTCGTTGACGACGATCCCCTCACCCTTGACGTAGATGAGCACCGTCGAGGTGCCCAGGTCGATCCCTATCTTCTTGCTGAGCAA
>DASWGF010000291.1:0-2657 GCA_036393875.1 Candidatus Dormiibacterota bacterium | reverse complement strand
TTCCTGAGCGCGCCCGCCGGCTGGAGCGGCACCTGGCACGTTTCGCCGCAGAGGCAGCTGTTCGTCGTGCTCAGTGGCGAGGTCGAGGTCGAGATGTCAGACGGCACAGTCGAGAGAAGTGGGCCAGGCGCCGTGGCGCTGCTGGAGGACACGACCGGCCGTGGTCACATCACGCGAGTGATCGGCGATGCGGCGGTCGAAGCGCTGGTCGTTCCGCTCGCTTAGCGCTCGAGCCTAGACCGCGACCACGTACCGCTGGTGGTTGAGGCCCCAGGCTGCGTAGCGCACCAGTCCGACCGCGCGATAGCGGCGCCGCCCGGCCCGGGTCTCCCCCATCTCGATCGCCTTGCGCAGGGCGGCTGGAGTCTTGCCGGGAAACTCCGTGAAAGCCCGGCCGATGGCGTCGACGATATGCGCGTCCGAGCCACCCGTCTCGGCGGCCCCGAGCCCCATGTTCAACCGTCGGGCCAACTGGTTGACAACGTAGAAGCCGGGCGTCGCGTTCTCCACTTCGATAGCGTCGAAGCCGAGCTCGGCGGCCAGCCACCCCACTCCGTGCACCGGGGTGCTGCGCCCCTGCCGCTGTGTGCGCCAGAACGGATGGGCGGCGACCGCAATGCCGCCCTGCTCATGGATCGCATGCACCGTGGCGGCCGCGGACAGGCCCGGCTTGACGCGGTGCTCTAGAAACAGCCCGACGATGTGCCCGTCGCGGCTCGAGACCTCCTCCCCGACGATGACCTGCAACCTCGATCGCTTCGCGGCATGATCGGCGGCGCGCAGCGCGCCTTCGATCGTGTCGTGATCAGTGACGGCGATCACGTCGAGGCGAGCTCGCCGGGCGGCATGATCGACCAGCTGTAGAGGCGTCGGCCAGCCGTCGCTTGCGTCCGTATGGGTATGGAGGTCTGCGCGACCCCGGGCAGCCATCGATGTGCATCCTACCCGGCTCGGGCTTACCATCCAATTCTTAGAGACGTCACCACTTGACCACTCTTGCTGGAGGTTAGGCCGTGGAAGGCTTGATGCAGGACTACGAGCTCTCGGTACAGCATGTGCTCTGGCGCCTGGAGCGGCTGCACTCGAAGAAGGAGGTGGTCACGAAGCGGGAGCAGGGGCTCCACCGCATCACCAACGGGGAGATGGTCCGCCGCGTCAACCGCCTGTCCGGCGCGCTCAAGCGGCTCGGCGTCAAGCCGGGAGATCGGGTGGCCACGCTGGCCTGGAACAACTACAGGCACCTCGAGCTGTATTACGCCGTGCCCTGCATGGGGGCCGTCCTGCACACCCTCAACCTGCGCCTGTTTCCACAGCACCTGGAATTCATCATCAACGACGCCGAGGACAAGGTCCTTTTCGTGGACCAGACGCTGGTTCCGCTCCTGAAGCCGCTGGCCGGAAAGATCCCAAGCATCAAGACGATCGTGCTCATGACCGACGGAGCCCCGGCCGCAGCCGACCACGGATTGGGCGAGCTGCTCGACTACGAGACCTTGCTGGCCGCCGAGAGCGATGACTATCCGTGGCCCAAGCTCAGCGAGCGGATGGCAGCGTCCATGTGCTACACGTCCGGCACCACTGGCAATCCGAAGGGCGTCGTCTACTCCCATCGCTCCCAGTTCATTCACACGATGGGCGTGCTCCAGGCGGACAACCTCGCGATCACCGAGAAGGACACGGTGCTCCCGATCGTGCCGATGTTCCATGCCAACAGCTGGGGCTTGCCCTATGCGTGCGGGATGGCGGGAAGCAAAGTGCTCTTCCCCGACCGATTCATGGGCGACGCCAAATCCGTCGTCGGCCTGGCCGAGGACGAGGGCGCGACGATCCTTGCCGGGGTGCCGACCATCTGGATCGGCACGGTCGCGTATCTAAAGGAAAGCGGCAAGCGCCTACCCAACGTCCACACGGTGATCTGCGGCGGCTCGGCCATTCCACAGGCCCTCATGCAGGCGATGGACTCGCTGGGCCTGCGAATGCTCCACGCCTGGGGCATGACGGAAACCTCTCCGTTGGGCAGCGTCGCGCGTCCGCGGTCCGGCACCAAGCCCGACGACGAGCTGGCCGCGCGCCTGACCCAGGGCATGGTCGTGCCGGGGGTGGAGATCCGCATCTGCGACCCCGCCACCGGCGCCGAGCTTCCATGGGACGGTGTCGCCTTCGGAGAGATCCAGGTCCGCGGTCCGTGGATCGCGCGTGGGTACTACAACGGCTACGACCCCGGCAAGCTCACCGAGGACGGCTGGTTCCGCACCGGCGATGTTGCCAAGATCACCCCTGAGGGCTACATCGAGATCGTCGACCGCACCAAGGACGTGATCAAGTCCGGCGGCGAGTGGATCTCCTCGGTGGAGCTGGAGAACGCCATCATGGCCCACCCGAAGATCATGGAAGCGGCTGTGATCGGCCTCGTCCATCCCAAGTGGGATGAGCGGCCGGTGGCATTTGCGGTGCCCAAGCCCGAGTTCAAGGGCAAGGTCACACAAGAAGAAGTGATCGACTTCCTGCGGGGCAAGGTGGCCAAGTGGTGGCTGCCGGACGAGGTCCGGTTCATCGACGAGGTGCCCAAGACCTCGGTGGGCAAGTTCGACAAGAAGGTGCTGCGTGCAAGCGCGGCCCCGATCAAGGAAAGCGCCGCTCCGGCGGCGCGGAAGTAA